>JACMJL010000137.1 GCA_014380625.1 Clostridiaceae bacterium | reverse complement strand
TTTCTAATGAGTAACCTCTCAAAACAAATCCTCCTACAAACTGATGAAATTATATTTTATGTAACAGTACATAAAATATAACTCTATAAGTAAAGTATATGTGAGAATTGCTTTGTTATTGCAAAGATTGAAAGGATTTTATTAATACTCAGTTAGGTGGATTAATTTATTATATAAAATTAATAGTAAAATGATAACTATACATATCTTCGCAGACGTAGTAAGGCAGTTTTTTCTAATCGTGACACTTGTGCTTGTGAAATTCCAAGCTCCTCTGAAACTTCCATTTGCGTCCTTCCATCAAAAAATCTTAAGGTTAAAATTAGTTTTTCTCTATCATGTAACTTGTTAAGCCCTTCTTTTATAGAAATTGTTTTAAGCCAATTGTCATCAGAATTTTTTTTGTCACTTATTTGATCCATTATTAGAAGTCCATCACCGCTAGAATTACTAACAGGTTCAAATATAGATAAGGGTTCTTGAATGGCATCAAGGGCAAGCACCACGTCTTCTATAGGGAGGTTTAACTCATTTGCAATTTGAGATACTGTAGGTTCTTTATTGTTTTTAAGCATTAACTCATCGCGTACCACTAAAGCCTTGTATGCAATATCTCTAAGGGATCTACTTACACGAATAGAGTTATGATCACGTAAATACCTTCTTATTTCACCAATAATCATTGGGACCGCATAGGTGGAAAATTTAACATCCTGTCCTAAGTCAAAATTATCGATGGACTTTATTAATCCAATACAACCTATTTGAAATAAGTCATCAACGTTTTCACCTCTATTATTAAACTTTTGTATTATACTTAATACCAGCCTAAGGTTACCCATAATAACAAGGTCCCTAGAATCTGTGTTACCTTCTTTCATAGATAAAAGCAATTGTTTTAGTTCTTTATTTTTTAAAACCGGAAGTTTAGAGGTATTTACTCCACATATTTCTACGTTTTTTATCATATAAAACTGGACCCCCTTCGATGTGATTGCACTTAAAGTTTATCCCGATGGAGTAAATGTTATACTTGAACAAAACTTTATAATTATTTAGAGAACTATCTTCTTTGAAATATTAAAGGTATTAATAAACTTTTGTCGAATTTAATAATTAGTAAAATATGAAAAATATGGAAATAACAATCGAAGGGGATTAGCAACATGGATAGAAATAGAATTAATGTGATTATAGCTGATGACAATAGGGAGTTTTGTAGTATCTTAAATGATTATTTATCAACTCAGAAGGATATTGTTGTAACGGGAATAGCAAAAGATGGATTAGAGGCTTTGAAATTAATACAAGAGAAGGAACCTGATTTAGTAATATTAGATATTATAATGCCTCATTTAGATGGAATAGGGGTTCTAGAAAAACTAAATAGCAGTAACATTCAGCCTATGCCAAGAGTTATTGTATTATCAGCTGTAGGGCAAGACAAAATTACTCAAAGGTCATTAATGCTAGGAGCAGATTATTATGTGGTTAAACCTTTTGAAATGGAGGTTTTTATTAAAAGAATTAGGGATATGTTTAGTGACGTTTCATATAATAATGAAGTTAAAAAGGCTGATTTATTTGTTGAAAGAAATGAACATATATATATGCCACGGGTTAACAAGTCGACAGTTTTCACTCCACTTGATCTAGAATTAGAGATAACGGGAATAATACATGATGTTGGAATTCCTGCCCATATAAAGGGTTATACTTTTCTACGGGAAGCCATTACTATGCTAGTAAACGATATCGAACTCTTATCGGCGATTACAAAAGAGTTATATCCTTCTATAGCTAGTAAATATAATACAACAGCAAGTAGAGTAGAAAGAGCAATAAGGCATGCAATAGAAGTAGCATGGAGTAGAGGTCAAGTTGAAAATATCAATAAAATATTTGGTTATACTGTACATAATGGAAAAGGAAAACCAACAAATAGCGAGTTTATTGCAATGATTGCTGATAAGATAAGGATTAATAATAAAATAGCAAACTAAGTTGAGGTCACTGTTTAAAGGTAGTCACTCCTTGATAATAATTAAAACCCGTAAGGATCGTGTTTTAAACCAATTTTACAAAGATAAATATTTTTTTGATAAAGCAAAAGACTTTTCTATTTATTTGTTGTAATAAATCATATTAAAGAATGGGGATTACAGAGTGAAATTAATGTGTAAATGCGGAAACATTGAAACGCTAGAAACAGATAAGCTTATTGAAGCTTTTGAACTTAGAAACTGCGGTGATGGTACTGCTGCATTAGTATGCAAGAAGTGTAGTACAGTAGTATATCTATATGTTAAGAATAGTTAGAAGCTCGAAGGTATATCTTTGAACTTTATTTTCATAGAAGTAACATTAATCAATGTAATAGTTACCTATATGACCAAGTGAAATTTTTTAATTATTAATGTAGGTATTACTCTATTAGCATCGGGAAAACTATTACGAAGGAGATGTTAATAATGAAAGAATTAATATTAAAAGTAATTATTCCATCTTTGTTAATTGCTACAACAATTAACCCCGTTATTGTAAGTGCTAAGTCTGAACGTGATGGGAAGGCTAAAAGTGTAATGATAAATAGACATTATAGTTAAAATTAAGTTAAGAAAGTACTAGGTGAATTAATTCAATCCTAGATAAAATTCTTGGAATTTCTATTATTTTTAAACAGGTTTCGAATTAATATCACGTTTTTAGGGAAAATGAGTATTATGTAATATAAACACCTCTTTGAATTATCTAGAGCCAGTTCAGCACTGGCGCTATTTTTATTTAAAATTATTTATTTTCTTCATTATCTAAAAAAATAAAAATACTGAAATCAAGATTGAAGTTGATTTCAATATTTTTTCATTAGTTGAGGATTATATCAAAAGTTAGATCAACTGGTTATTTGAATTATTTCCAGTTTCAATATTTTTAATCACTTTGTAAAATTTTTTCAAATTGTAATAATATCTTAAAAATATTAGGACATAGAAATACTTCAACTTGAAATTAATAAATAATGAAAATATAGAAAATACTGCATTAAGGGGGAACCTATGCAGTATTTTTTTCATTAGTTTATATTTCAAACAATAAAAAGTGAGCATATCAGAATTATAACCAAGTTTTAAGATTCTAATCAATTCATTTAATAAATAAAGAAGTTTTTTAGTTTTAGGAGGATATTTCCTAAATGAAGTTTAGGGGGGTAAGTTGGGGGATAAAGAATAGTATTAAAGAAATCAAAATGAGATAAAATACAATGAAGTCTGGCGAGTTTGCAGAATTTCTAAATGTAAATATCGATTCTAATTAAGTGGTACTGAATAAAATAGCATATTTAGAAGGATAATAAATATTAATAAAGAATTATTTAATAATAATACCTTAAGAAGGAGATAAATTAATGAGAGCTGCAGGTATAGTGAGACGTATTGATGCATTAGGAAGAGTTGTTGTTCCTACTGAAATAAGAAAAAACTTAAGGATGAGAGAAGGGGATCCCTTAGAGATATTCACTGATAGAGCAGGTGGGGTTATTCTGAAAAAATATTCTCCAATTGGAGAACTCGCTAATTTTGCAAGTGAATACAGCGAATCACTTCAACAAACAATTGGAAACATTGTTCTTATTTGTGATAGAGATAATATAATTTCGGTAAGTGGAACACCTGAAAAAGAATACATAGAGAAGAAAGTTAGTGTTGACTTAGAAAAGGTGCTAGAAGATAGAAAAGCGCTTACATTTGGGGAAGGAGTGAGGAAAACTATACCCTTATTTAAGGATGAGGGGGCTGAAGGTAAATACTCATGTCAAGTTATTGCTCCTATTTTAAGTGGAGGAGATATAAATGGGGCAGTAATAATAGCATCTAAAGAACAAGGTATAAGGTTTAGTGAAATGGAACTTAAATTAGCTGAAACGGCAGCTTTATTTTTAGCTAAGCAACTAGAGTCCTAAATAACATTAAATATTTAAACGGTGAGGTTAAAATTGTAATTTTTTCTTTTATAATAGTTATTAATATAAAGTACCTAATAAATTAATTAAAAGATGCCTTAAGGGATGCCTTGAGGCTTTATTTACTTATTGTGTTAACATTGGTCTCAAGTGTAATCATATTCTAAGAATACTATAAAGTTCATATAGTATAAGATGGGGAGATGATTCAATTGATGAGAGAAGTTGAGATAGAGAAACAATTTAATATTAAAATTAAAAAATTAAAGCCTACCAAGGGTGTTTATTTACTCAAAACAAACCAAGGAGATAAATGCTTGAAAAAAATTGATTTTGGAGTCCAAAAGCTGCTATTCGTACATGCCGCAAAAGAGCATCTTATGAATAATGGGTTTCCTAGAGTAGATAAGTATTGTTTAAATATGGAAGGTAATCCTTATGCTCTAGTTAATGAAGATATATTTACTCTTTGTGATTGGATTGAGGGAAGACAATGTGATCTTCATATAGAAGAAGATCTTGCTAACGCAGCAAGGAATATGGCATATATGCATTTGTCTTCTAGAGGATATGAACCACCTGAAAATAGTAAATTGAAAACTGATTTAGGAAGATGGAACCATCTGATGGATAAAAGAATAAAATCCCTTGATAAAATGAGAACTATGGCTAGAAAATCAACTAAAAAAAATAGTTTTGATTTAAACTTTATTAAGTCCATAGATTTCTTTAAGGATACGGGTAGAAAGGCTATGAAGATATTGGCGGAGTCTAATTACTTTGAGTTATGTAAGGTAGCTGAAGAGGAGAAAGGATTTTGTCATCATGATTATTCGTATAATAATATTTTATTTGATGAAAATAATGAAATAAATATTGTTAATTTTCAATATTGCAAAAGAGAAATAAGAGTTTTTGACATTTCTCATTTTATTATAAAGGTTTTGAAAAGAAACGATTGGAACATAGAATTTGCTAGGTTAATTATTGATGCTTATAATGAAGTTGAGCCTCTTAATGGAGAAGAATACATGGTTCTGTATGCATTTCTATTATTTCCTCAACGTTTTTGGAGGCTTTGCAATAGATATTATTATAAAGAGGTGAGTTGGTCTCATGAAGTCCTTAATAATAAGATTGAGGGACTTATAGATGAAAGAGAAAAATATATGGATTTTATTAATAGTTTTAAGGAAATTTATAAACTAAATGATTAAGAATTTGATAATAGAGGTAGACAGGTGAATAAATGTAAGGCAAGCTTCAATGTTTTTCTACGCTAAAGCTTGTTTTCATAATCACTTAGTCTTCATGAGCTTCTAAAAGTTATTTGAAAAAATAGGCTCAGGTCTTGAATAGATGAAGCCTTGTACAATATCAAAGCCAGCTTCTGCAATCATGTCCAATTCATCAGTTGTTTCTACACCCTCTGCTACCACAGAATAATTATAAGCTTTTGCAATTTGATCGATGGATTTTAAGAGGCTAAATACTCTCTTATCTGTTGATAATCCCTGAATTAAAGATTTATCTACTTTTATTTCATCGAAATCAATATTTTTAACATAATTTAACGAGGAATACCCAGTTCCAAAGTCATCTAAAGATATCTTTATACCAAAGTTTTTTAACTGAGCGATAATTTTTTGAATAGTTTTGAAATCTTTTATAAATATATCTTCAGTTATTTCTAGGATTACTTTCTTTGGATTTACGCCACTGTTTTTCACAGCTGTTATAACTATATCAGTAAAATCTTTCTCAAAAAAGAATAATGGTGAAATATTAATAGAAACAGTAATTCCAGGCTGAAATTTCTTTTCTAGAGCAGGGTAGTCATTAAGCACTTTTCCTATTATCATCTTTGAAAACCTAGATGTAAGGTTTGCCTTATCAATAGCAGGTATAAAAACAACAGGACTAACAAAGCCTAATTGCTTACAGTTCCATCTTGCTAGGGCTTCGACACCTATAACCGTGTTATCTTTAATGTTTACCTTATTTTGATAATATACTTCAAAGTCATCTTCAATTATTGAAGCTTCAATATAATTTATAATTTTTGCATCATACTCCACAGAATCTGCCATAGATTGCTCAAACTTATAAACCTTTGTAGGGCTATTTTCTTTAGCTGTTTTCAAGGCAACAGTGGCTTTCTTGTAGCAACTTTCAAAGTCAAAGCCATGGTCTGGATAGGAGCTATAGCTAATATGAAAATAAAATTTCTGGTTAAAATCTATTTTTTTCAATTCTTCTATAAATTGTTCTTTCAAACTATCTAACTTCTGTGTAATTTCTGGCTCGTCCCAGGTTTCAAACCATCCTGCAAATTCATTCCCACTAATTCTTGCAATTAAATCATTTCCAATTTGAAATCTTTGAAAAACAGAACCTATTATTCTAATCATATGGTCGCCAAACTCGTTTCCCAATATTGAATTAATAAGCCTAAAATCTTTAATATCCATTAGAATAATAAACGCTTGAGTGCAACCAGTATTAATTCGGTTATTTATATGCTCCTTAAACTTATTTCTATTATGCAAGCCACTTAACTGATCGAAATAAGCAAGATAACTTATCTTTTCTTCTTGGCATATTAGATTTTGGTGAGCACGATTTATTGAATAAACCATTTCATTAAAGCCAGACACCAATTGCCCCATTTCATCGTTCCTATGGATACCACTAATACTCGAATAAAAGCCTTTTTCAGCTAATTTCATATTTTGAACTACTTTTACTAGAGGATCTGTTACACCTTTAATAAAATGAATTGAAATAAGTATACCAATTAGTAACATTATTAGGGTTGTAAAAATCATTAGTATCATGATACTAAAAGCCCCACTATTGTAATCCTTTACGTAAGAGGTGGATGTTACTACCCATCCCCAGTTTTTATCTAATTTAGAATAGCTTACTTTTTTACCAAGTTCGGTGGAATTGGGTGTATTCCATGTATAGTAGGAATACCCTCCACCGGAGATTGCCTTAGTTATCTGATCTTGAACCAATAAAAAAGAACTATTGCTTTTGTCAGTAACACTCCAAACATTCTGACCCTCTAGAGTTGGATGCATAAGCTCTACACCACTTTGACTGTATGCCATGAAATAGCCGTTTTCACCTAAATCTATATTATGTTGCATGGATCTAATTCCATTTTCATTTTTTTTACCCAACAAATATTCTTTTACATGTTCTTGGGCTATCTCTAAGGAAATTAAACCTTTTTTAACAGAGTTGTTCTCTGAATCAATTAAGAGCAGAGCCATTTCTACGCCATTTTTCAAAATCACTTTACCTTTGTTATCTAGTGCATTTTTCGCAATAAAGTAGCTTGAAGTTCCCACAGATAAACAAGATAGAAAAATTAACCCAATCATATAAATAAGGAGTCTGTTTTTAAGTTGTATACTTTTTAATAAATGAAATTTTACCACCATTACACCTCAACTCAATTGCAATAAAATGCATATTTAGACTAAATTAGACTTAATGCTTATATTATATCATAATTATTACATTTATATTGAAGATACCTCTGTCAATAAATACAATAAGTAGAATAAATCGTATAGATTGATTTTTCAAAGAAGCTTAATTAGGTGATGCCTAAGGAGAATATTAACATACTACTATTTGTATTTCACAAATTTAAAAACTATGAAGTATATTTTTGAAAATTTCATTTAATTATGAATAAAGTGACTTGGGGAAACCTTCTCTGTACTTACCTCTAGTTTGAAGCCCACCAATTCCCTTTAGGCCAGTAATGGTGTTTTCAATCACCTCTTGTATGGGAACTATTTTTTCGAAACTTGTATAAGCAATTTTTTCACATACGAACACTGGGTCGAAACAATGAATAAGTACTCTGTTAGGGGAACTAGCAAAATTTGCACCAGCATCTAATATTGCTTCATAGCAAGACTGGCAAGCACCTGCAAATATAACTAAGTCATCATAATTAGGGTGATAAGCTCTAATCTCGGCTACAGTATCAACAAAATACATAGAGTTTTTATAATTTGCAAGATCCAAGAAATCTTTAGTACCCTTAAGTATGCCATCATGTCCAGTAATAACCACAATATCTGGTCTTACATTTTTAATAAGTTCAACCACAGATCTTCGTTGATCTCTTTCAGCTATAAGAAACCCATGGGCTTCAATTGAAAGTTGTTTATATACTTTAAGACATGCATTCATATACTGTGAATCTGCATCTATATGAAGCACTTTTCCAGGTCTACCAAAGCCACCTGCTTTAATATTCTCATTTGTATGTTTAGTAACCAAGGGATATCTATATTTTTTGTTTGCATTTAATCTGCTATTTAATACTTTCTTAATAGATGCAGTTATTTTTCTATCAAATACCAGGTCTATTTCATTAGCTTTATCTTTAGATACAAGTTCTAAATCTTCAACTAAGGAATCTGCTAATATTCTTAAGGTTAATCCTTTTAATATGCAGACAATACCCGTTTCAGTTTTCTGTAAGTCTACTACCTTAAATGTTATGTCTTTATTATAGGATTTCCGAGCTATAATATCTCCAACCTGCATAAAAATAACCCCATTCCCTTATTAATAAACTTTTTCATTGTTTATATTATGTATAAAAATGAATTGGGTGAAAACTAAGAAGGGTAACTTTATCTTTGACATTATTTAAGAGAATAAGTTTTTATAAATAAAGTCTCAGCTTCAATGAAAAGCTGAGACTTTATTTTTTTGAGTTAAGAATTACTGAACAGTAAATTTAGTGACAGCTCTTTCAGTCAATTGCGCAGCATACTTAGCAGTTAGAGATCCACCATTGCTAAGAAAAACATCTTTTGAAATTATTGTATCCATCAATGCAGAAGCTTCGGTTTGAGTGATACCAGCCTTAGCTCCTGTTACGCTGATTGAAACTTTATCTCCGGCAGCATTTACAAAAGTCATTGATAATGTATAATCCATGGACTTGTCCTCCTCTCATTTATTTTGGTATTAGGTATGCATTGTCAATTAAGAATTGACAAGTTTTGAGGCTTCATTTAAGTAGTAGTCTCTAGTGCCAGCACTTAAAACACCTTTGATAGCCTCAGCTACATCATAAATGTTTTGAGGAACAGCATTAGTTTTAACTCCAGAAAAAGTCTTCTTTGAATAGGTCTTAGCTCCAGTTTTGTCTGTCCCACTTTCTACCTCGATAGCAAAGCTAGTTGTGTTTAGAACTTTGTTTACAGCCATGTTCAACACCTCCTTTAAATTATTCAAATAGTATATATGCTTCATCCCAGAAGTTGTAGAAAAATAGTTTTAGGAATTTGTAAAGTTGCTTGATCTTTACGCTATTTTATTATCGTCTCCAACATCTATTACAACTCCCAGCTTTGTAGAGATAATTGTATTGAGCTTATTAATAGATGATGTTAGGCCAATAATCTGTTTCTCTAATCTGATGAGCAGATAGGCTGTAACAGCTACAGGGAACGCCACGTTACCAATTAAACTTACAAAGGCATCCATTTGCATTTCGTTCACCTCCTTCTTCTATATAGTCTAAAAACAAGTAATATTATAGAAAGGCTAAAAGTGTAAAAGTATTTTTTAACATCCATAATATAAAACTTTTTTAGATATAAATAGATATATGCCTTAGTGTGAAATGTTTTGGTTTTCAGAATCTTTTTCTTTGATGACATACTCATAGTAATGCCTAAGTGCTCTATCTACTATGGAGTTTAGATAAATATTTATATCTGGATCTGCAGCTTTTAACTCATTAAGCATCCTTACTGTGGACTTACGGAAGCTAAAGGAACGTCTAGTGTCAAAGTATTCACCATTCACAGGAGGGGTTATGCCGTACGCGTAGGTTCTCTTGGAGCTAATGTCATTAATATTCATAACTTTTTTATCCTTTAATTCCAGTGGTCCAGTAAGGTCTGATGAAAGTGTATCAGCTTTTTTTATCATAGGGGCATCACTTTGAGAAGAATCATTTGCAAAACTAAACTGAGCTACTGGTATGCCAGTGACAGGAAGTTCGCAGATACCATTCTCCTCAATCTGTTCTTCATATGCTAATTCCTGAATTGAATTGTTAATTGATTTAGATTTATTCCTCATGATTAACTCCTTTTAATTTATTTATAAATACAAATCACTTAGGTACAGCCATTTTAATAGATATATGCTAAAGAGCAGAGAATTCATAGATTTAATTAGAAACTTTAGCGTGAAAAACAGGCAAATCCGCACTATGACTATTGCTTCTTAAGTTCTTATATTCTTACGAAGTTAAAATTTTAACTTCGTAAATTGTTATATTCTTAAAATGTTATGTTTTTAAGTTCATAAATTCAAAAGTTTTTATAAATATTGTGGTTAAAGCATATATCTGTTGAGTTCAGGTGCTTTATAAAATTAATGAGAGGGGTTGTAAAGAGATGATTAAGGATAATATTATTGTGGGTGGAGAGGGCAACAAAAGCTTTGACAAAATGGGGATTGCTTTAGCACTGAAAAACTCTACTTATGGTGGTGAATTGAGTTGCAGCTTATTAGAAAATACTGTTATAAATAACTGTAATGATTGTAACTTAAGATCAATCTGTGAAGGATTAGAACAAGTTGCACAGGATTACCTAGACAGCACCACTAAGATAGTAAATTCATTTAGTTTTCAATAATAAAAACATTTAGGTGAAGGCATATAGCTTATTTAGAAAGGGGGTGTAACCGTGGTAGAATCAACTTTAGTTTCAAATTCAATTGTCATAAAATATGTCTCAGGAGTTACTTCAGCTGGAAAAGATATTACTAAAAGTCAGAAATTTAATAGCATCAGGAAAGATATGACTGATGCTGAAATCTTTGCCGTTGGAAAGGCAATAATGTCTTTAATGGTAAACAATGTTGTGGATTTTAGAAAAACTTTAGAGTATACACTCGCAGAGGGTTAATTAGTTGACAGTTGTAAATCTATGAAGAGAGGGGGTGGGGGTTAGATGTTAGTAAAATATTTAATTATGACTTTTAAAACTGAGGGAGGAGATAAGGCAAGCTTATCTGTGAGTGGTATAAAAGATGATTTAACCGCAGAAGATATTGCTGCTGCAATGGATGTTATAATTGCTAAAAATGCCTTTGTTGTTAAAGGTGGAGACTTAACAGAAAAATATAATGCTCAAATTGTGACTAGAAATGTGGATGAAATTGAGGTAGTTTAAATTGTTATAATGGCTGTGGTGCTTAAGGATAGCTTAAGTACCATGGCTATTTTTATGACCAACTTCTAAAACTATAGAGTTTTATTAGTAAGTGCAGTTATTTATAATGTACTTCATAACTTTTAATCATCTACAGAGCACCAATATTTTCAGGCTATTATATGGAGAATAGATTAGTTAGTGTTGTAGGCTTAATTTCGACCATGCATATATCCGTAGATAGAGTTTTTGGATTTGGATTAAAATCTGAGACCAGCTTTAAAAGTACACATTTGAATTGTGTGGAATAGTTATAATATTATAGAAAATCATACCAGGAGGGAAATATTTTGAAAGAATTAAGAACAGAGATAATAATAAATGCCTCTAAAGACAAGGTTTGGGATGTATTTACAAACTTCAAACAATATCCAGAATGGAACCCTTTTATTAAATATCTTATAGGTGAAATTGCAGAGGGACAGAAAATTCAAATATATTTAACCCCACCCGGAGCAAAAGGTATTGAAATGAAGCCCACCATAATAAAATTACAAAAGGATAATGAACTTAGTTGGATTGGACATTTGTTGATACCTGGGTTGTTTGACGGTGAGCACATATTTGAATTAATAGACAATGGGGATGACACAACTAAGTTTGTGCAAAGAGAGAAACTTTCAGGTATCTTAGTACCATTCCTAAAAAATCTAATTGATTAATGAACGAAAAGCTGAAGGAAATATGTGAATTGAAATAAAAAAAGTTGTTGCAATAGTAAATAAACTGTAAAACAAGGACTTTAGATTAAGGGTGATCAGAAGTCCTTTACTAATTTAAATAATAACGAGCTAAGTGTTTTTGTTTTTTTAAAAGTAGGTGAATATTTAGCATAACAAGAAATATAATTATTATTAGTAAGAATTCTTTTCGAGGTGTATAGGTGGATAAGCTACAAGTTGACATTATTGATTTAAATATTGGAGAAAATTATTTAAATGATTGGGATGTTTATTACGCTATAAGAGAAATAATAGCTAATGCATTAGATGAACAAAATGATGGTAAAATTGAAGTAATAGAAAAAAGTGAAGATGAATACATAATTAGAGATTTCGGTAGTGGATTAAAAATAGAGAATTTTATAATGATGGGCAGTAATAAAGCAACTAAAAATAGCGTGATCGGAAAGTTTGGTGTAGGATTAAAAGATGCATTAGGTGTACTTGATAATAATGGAATAGAAGTTAAAATTAAGACGGCTAAATGTTCATTTGAGCTTCATATGAAAGAGAAATCTAAAACAACAAAAATCAAAACGTTACATGTATATGTTTATGAAAATAATGAAAAAGATTTTAAAGGAACAGAGTTTTCTCTTAAAAAATGTAAAAGGGAATATATTGAACAAGCTAAAAATGAATTTTTGATTTATAAAGATGATAAAGTCAGGCTGATTGAGAAAACGCAGTTTGGCGATATTTTGGAAAAGGAAAATAATAATGCAGATATCTATATAAATGGAATGAAAATAAGTGAGGATAAAAACTTGGTATTTTCATATAACATAAAAAATATATCTTCAAAATTAAAAAAAGGCATTAATAGAGAAAGAAAGTATGTGAGTAGAGATGCTTATAGAGAAGATATAAAACGGATAATAGAAAAAAGTAGACACTCATATGTATTGGATACTTTTGAAAATCAGCTTTCAAGAACCTATAGCGATAATAGTTTTTTAGAAATAAAATGGAATACTGTATTAATCACAACAACCAATTATATTATTAAAAAAAATATAAATAAAAATGTAAGGTTTGTAGATAATGAAGATATTCAAAATAATAGAGAATTATATGACCTACTTTGTAAAAGCAAAGACACAGTAATAATTAATGTATCTCAAAGGATTAAGAAAGATATAGAAAAATATAGAAAAGATATAGTTGGAGATAATCTTTTTATTGAGGATCCAACTAATATAGAGGATGGGCTTTTAAGTAAAGAAGAGTTAAATGATTCACAAAGAAAGATATTACAAGAAGCTATCGATATCTTAAAGGATATAAATTTGATTAAAAGTGAGTTTGTCTCAATAAACAACATAAAGATATCAAGGATGGATGTTGCAAGTACCCTGCATGAAGAATATGGTATCATTATACCCTTAAATTCATTAACTGATGTAGAAACATGTGCAGTTAAAATTATAAATGTAATATCAAGTTTAGGAAGCAAATCAACAGAATTTAAGGATAAAATAGTTGGTAATTTAATAAAGATTATATATGAATGTAATATGAATAGAAATAATAATTAGTATTTAACATTATATTCTATAACGAATTTTGAGGTACATTAAAATTAATTAAAACAACTCCATAAGATATTAATATTAAAATGTAAACTCCCATAGGTTTAAAGATTGTACTTTTCCTGCTAAGACACTAGAGTAAGACCCAGATCTGATTAGACCACCGCATTCTTTCTTAATTAAGTTCCTTGGACAAACTACTGGCTGATAGAATTTTCAAGGGAATTACCTTGTGGATCAAATGAGGGGTTTGTCCAAGGGATCTGTTTTTACTCTGGTAAGTGGGCTAGACTTTTAATTATATCTGATAACTAACTAAAATTGAAGATATTTAACACTGCCTTTTATGCTTGTTTTTATGCTTTCTCATCTTTTTCTCTGCATCTCTTTCCATAATCTCTAACCTAGTATAATAATCAGGTATTTCTAATAAATGTGCAAGAGCGATTCTGCCTGTAAAAACTGAATCGTTATTTGTTACATTAGTTTTAGCTCCAAATCTTGTTCCATGCTCTAATTCAACATTTATCCCCATGTAAAATTCTTCGAAGTCTATCTCTCTCCAGTCTATCCCTATAAAATCACCCACTTCTCTAGCACATCTTTTACAAAAGCTC
>JACMJL010000136.1 GCA_014380625.1 Clostridiaceae bacterium | reverse complement strand
TTAGCAATGGCATTAGTAAATCTTTCAAGAGAAGCCTTAGCCGAATCTAAAAGATCTACTGAGTAATTAAGCTGAGTTCTGTACTGTGCTGAAAACATAAACAATCTTACTACATCTGCAGAATAATTAGCTAATATTTCTCTGGCTGTAAAGAAATTGTTTAAGGATTTTCCCATTTTTTGATTGTTAACATTTAAGTAAGCAGAATGCATCCAATACTTTGCAAAAGGTTTCCCTGTTCTTGCTTCACTTTGAGCAATTTCATTTTCATGGTGTGGAAATACTAAATCTGAACCGCCTGCATGGATGTCGATGGTTTCCCCCAAAAGTTTATGAGCCATGCAAGAACATTCAATATGCCAACCAGGTCTACCCTCTCCCCATGGGCTCTGCCAAGCAGGCTCATTAGGTTTTTTAGCCTTCCAAATTGCAAAATCCATAGGATCATTTTTTCTCTCATCTACATTTATCCTAGCACCAGCTTGAAGGTCTTCAAGATTTTGGCCTGATAGCTTTCCATATTCTTCAAATCTCTTAGTACTAAAGTAGACATCTCCATTAACTTCATAGGCAAAACCCTTATCTACTAGGTCCTTTACAAAGGATACAATCTCCTCCATAAATTCTGTGGCTCTTGGATTCACTGTAGCCCTTTCAATATTCAATCCGTCAGCATCTTGATAATATTCTTTAATAAATCTATCTCCAAGCTCTCTAACCGTTATCTTTTCATCATTAGCTTTGTTTATCATCTTATCATCAATATCTGTAAAATTCTGAACAAAATTAACTTTATAACCTCTATATTCAAAATATCTTCTTACCGCATCAAAAACAAGGAAGGTTCTAGCATTTCCTATGTGAAAGAAGTTGTATACTGTAGGTCCACAGACATACATACTAACCTCTCCAGCCTTTAAAGGGATAAATTCTTCTTTTTTCCTTGTCAAAGTATTATAAATTTTCATAAAGCTCCTCCGATCCATTGTTAATTAATTTAGGGAGCTTAAATAAAATTAAAAGCCAAAAACTATGAGGATATTTTGTGCCAGGCGAAGCGCCATAACTGGCGTATAGTTTCGCTATGTAAGGGTTGTGGTAATGAAGCATGGCATGAAATAGACCATAAACTGGCTTATTATTATTTTGAAGCTCCCTTATAGTATATCCTTTTTGTGAAAAACTTTCCATTACAATTTTAAATTAGAATATTCCTGTTCTACCCGAGCAACAATTATTTCAATATCAACATCTTCTAACTCTTGTCTATCTCTTAATTTAAATTCCACCTTACCTTCTGTTATCTTTTTACCAACGGTTATCCTCATTGGTATACC
This sequence comes from Clostridiaceae bacterium, assembly GCA_014380625.1. GTDB lineage: Bacteria > Bacillota > Clostridia > Clostridiales > Clostridiaceae > JACMJL01. The sequence goes on along the minus strand of JACMJL010000136.1, from coordinate 960 downwards.
TATTAAATCCACATCTTTAAATTTAACCCCTGTTCTTTCATTTCTATCATCAAGAAGAACTTCTATACCCTTAGCTATTAATTTACTATAAATCTCTTCAGCAAGTTTAACTTGTTCTTCATTTTTAATAACTGCAGGTATAATAACCACTCCGTAAGGTGCTATTGCAAGTGGCCATATAATCCCATTTTCATCATGATGTTGCTCAATTATTGATGCCATAGTTCTATTCACGCCTATTCCATAACATCCCATTATCAAAGGCTTGCTTCCGCCATCTTCGTCCACAAAATTTGCTCCCATAGCTTCCGAATACTTAGTTCCCAACTTAAATATATGACCTACTTCTATTCCTCTTGCTATATTTAGAAGACCACCACATCTTGGACATTTATCACCTTCTACTACATTCCTAAAATCTCCTACTTCTCCAATAAAGTCTCTTCCATAGTTTACATTTTCATAATGAAAGCCAGTGGTATTGGCTCCAATAATAAAATTAAACATCTCTAAAATTTCATTATCTACTAAAACAAAATCACATTTTATTCCTATAGGTCCTGCAAAACCCACTTCTGAAAAAGTAACTGTTCTAACTATTTCGGCAGGTGCCATTTCAAATTCTACAGCCCCACCAATAGCATTTATAATCTTAGTTTCATTTGCTTCTCGGTCTCCTCTTATTACCACTGCAACAGTTTTACCATCTGCAACATAGATAAGCGTTTTTGCAAATTTTTGTGAAGTTGTGTTAAAAAACTTCATTAACTCATTTATTGTTCTCGCATGTGGTGTTTCAATTTTTCTTAATTCCTTTTTATCCTCTTTTTCATTTTTATCAGCTGTTGTAGGTGCCTTTTCAAGATTCGCTGCATAAGTACATGCAGAGCAAAATACAACTTCATCCTCTCCAATTTCTGATTTAACCATAAATTCTGCTGAGCCTGAGCCCCCCATAGC
>JACMJL010000135.1 GCA_014380625.1 Clostridiaceae bacterium | reverse complement strand
ATAACTAGTTGATGTTGTTGATGTCCAACATACTCCATCTTTGTATATATAATAGGCTGCTACACCTACATTGTCACTTGACGGATTCCAAGATAAACTTACAGAGCTACTTGTCTTCGCTGGTGAACTCAATCCGGTAATTGCTGTTGGTGAAGTTACATCACCTATGCTTACTGATAAATTACCTCCTACTGATCGATTTCCTACTGCATCCCTTGCTTCTACTGTAAATTGATATGTACTGTTTGGACTAAGATTCGTAAAAGTATAACTGGTTGATGTTGTTGATGTCCAACATACTCCATCTTTATATATATAATAAGCTCCCACGCCTACATTGTCACTTGACGCATTCCAAGATAAACTTATTGAGCTACTTGTCTTCGCTGGTGAACTCAATCCTGTAACTGCTGTTGGTGGAGTTGTATCACTTAGTGTGCTTATTGATAAACTATTTCCTGGCGATCGATTTCCTGCTACATCCCTTGCTTCTACTGTAAATTGATACGTACTATTTGGACTAAGATTCGTAAAAGTATAACTAGTTAATGTTGTTGATGTTAAACATACTCCATCTTTGTATATATAATAGGCTTCCACGCCTACATTGTCACTTGACGCATTCCAAGATAAACTTACTGAGGTACTTGTCTTCGTCGGTGAACTCAATCCTGTAATTGCTGTTGGTGGAGTTACATCACCTATGCTTACTGATAAATTACCTCCTACTGATCGATTTCCTGCTGCATCCCTTGCTTCTACTGTAAATTGATATGTACTATTTGGACTAAGATTCGTAAAAGTATAACTAGTTGATGTTGTTGATGTCCAACATACTCCATCTTTATATATATAATAAGCTCCCACTCCTACATTGTCACTTGACGCATTCCAAGATAAACTTATTGAGCTACTTGTCTTCGCTGGTGAACTTAATCCTGTAATTGCTGTTGGTGCGGTTGTATCACTTAGTGTGCTTATTGATAAACTATTTCCTGGCGATCGATTTCCTACTATATCCCTTGCTTCTACTGTAAATTGATATGTACTATTTGGACTAAGATTCGTAAAAGTATAACTGGTTGATGTTGTTGATGTCCAACATACTCCATCTTTGTATATGTAGTAAGCTTCCACTCCTACATTGTCACTTGACGCATTCCAAGATAAACCTATTGAGCTAATTGTCTTCGCTGGTGAATTCAATCCTGTAACTGCTGTTGGCGGAGCTACATCACTTATAGTTACTGATAAATTACCTGCTACCGATCGATTTCCTACTGCATCCCTTGCTTCTACTGTAAATCGATATGTACTGGTTGAACTAAGATTCGTAAAAGTATAACTAGTTGATGTTGTTGATGTCCAACATACTCCATCTTTGTATATATAATAGGCTTCCACTCCTACATTGTCACTTGACGCATTCCAGGATAAACTTATTGAGCTACTTGTCTTCGCCGGTGACCTCAATCCTGTAACTGCTGATGGTGGAGTTACATCGGATGCTGCTTTTACATTAATTTGGTTACCAGGTATAGTAAATGATAACAATAAAACAAAAAAAGATAACATTCGCATTTTTTTCTTCATTTTTTCTCCTCCTATGTATAATACTTATTTTTCTTCTATATTATACACTTCATACCACCTCACTTTATGTAATATTATGCCAAAAAAAAGATAATTTTTCGACAATAGATATTGTTTTTTTTTATTTTATCTAGTAGGGTTGAAAATCCAATTAAAGTTGCTTGCAAAACATTGACAACAGAAAAATAGCCAACTAGCGTGATTCAACATCACCTCTCGCATGATAATGTTGTCTATTTAAAGGCGACTTCTCTGTTACTATGAGCTAATCCGACTTCTTGCATAGCAGGTCCCCTTTATTATTTGATACCTGTTATTTTATCCCATATTTTCAGCAAATTCTAGGCATTATTTTTTTTACGCTTACCTCTCTTCAATTACATCAATTTCTTTTTATCTATATTCACAGACAAAAAAAAAGAATCACCCATGATTATTCGCTATTATACAAATAATCATGGGTGTTTCTACAACGGTTCAAACCGTTGGTATCACTCATATGGTGCAGATGAAGGGAATCGAACCCACACGTCTTGTTAGACACATGATCCTTAGTCATGCCTGTCTGCCAGTTCCAGCACATCTGCTCAGTACATAAAATATTATACTTCACCCTTAAAGTTTTAGCAAGTAAAAAATGTTACTTTTTTATTCCTATATATAAAAATTTATATATTTTTATATTAGTGTTAACGCGTTTTACATATTTATCAGTTTCCTTAAAGGGTATGTAATCTAAATTTTGTCCATCAGAGGAATGTTTTGTACTATTAAGCCATTTTTGAACATTGCCGCTACCGCCATTGTATGCAGCTAAAACTACATTCATATTGCCATTAAATTGTCTTTTTAATTTACTTAGATACCAGCATCCCATTTTTATATTGAACTCAGGATCATATAGTAAATCCGAATTAAAATTTTCTATTTTCATTTCTCCAGCTGCCCATTTCCCAGTTTCTGCAGTAATTTGCATTAGTCCATAGGCATCCCTATGGGATTTAGCATTACTGTCAAAATTGCTTTCTGCTTTTATTAAAGAAGCTACCATAAAAGGATCTAAGGAGTATTCCATTGAGTATTTAGATATGAATTCATCATATTTCAAAGTATAAAATACCCTTCCCAAAGGTTTTATACTTATCAATATAACAACTAAACCTATAAAAAATATAGAAAACACTAATTTATATTTCATTTTATACCTCTACTATAAATTTCATTTAACACATACTTTAATTGTTCTTCTGTATCTTCTATAGTAGAGCTATTGTCAATAATATAATCTACAAGCTCTCTCTTTTCATCAAGGTTAATTTGCGCATCAATTCGTAACTGTGCCTTTTCTTTACTAATTTGATCCCTAATAACTATTCTTTCAATTTGAGTTTCTTTATCTACCCAAACTAAAATATTTATATCCATATTAATATGTAGATTGTTTTCTATGAGAGTAGGTGCATCAACGACACAGATGTCGCATCCAACTTTATAACACTCCTCAATTCGAATAAAAATCTGTTTAATTATATAGGGAACTATTATAGCTTCGTATCTTTTTCTTTTATCTTCATCCTTGAATATATAATCGCCAAATTGGCTTCTTTTAAGTTCTCCTAATTCATCAAAAAAGTAATCTCCGAAATCAAGTCTTACCTTTTCAAGGATTTGAGGATACAAAATTAACACTTCTCTAGCTACAATATCCACATCAATTACTGTTATAGATAGTGATTTTAACATTTTTGAAACTGTGCTTTTACCACTACCAATTCCTCCGGTTAATCCTATTTTAAACATATTAACACCTACTTCGCTTCATACCAGGTTTCACCTATATTCACATCTACTTCTAAAGGTACTGAAAGTTCAACTACACCTTCCATCTCTTGTTTAATTAACTTTTGAACTATATCTAGTTCATCCTTATAGACATTTAAAATAAGTTCATCATGAACTTGAAGTATCAATGTACTTTTTAGATTGTTTTTCTTTAACTCACTATATACCTTAACCATAGCAAGCTTAATTACGTCTGCTGCACTCCCTTGAATTGGTGCATTCATTGCAAGTCTTTCTCCAAATGCCATAATAATTTTATTTGGTCCTTTTATTTCAGGAATAAACCTTCTTCTATTAAAAATTGTGGTTACAAATTCCTTCTCTTTTGCAGTTTCAATTACATCTACCATGTACTTTTTAACCATTGGATATCTATCAAAATACGTTTCTATATAGGTTTTAGCTTCTTTTTTAGTTATTTTTAAATCCTTTGAAAGACTAAAATCGCCTATTCCATAAACTATTCCAAAGTTTACCGCTTTTGCATTACTTCTAAGCCTTGGTGTAACTTCATCAAGTGGTACCTTGAACACTTCTGATGCAGTTTTAGTATGAATATCTATATGATTTTTAAATGCTTCAATCATATTTTCGTCTCCTGCAATAATAGCTAAAAGTCTTAATTCAATTTGAGAGTAATCCGCTGAAAGTATAACACAGTCTTCATTATCTGAAACGAAAACCTTTCTTATAGCTCTTCCCATCTCATACTTTATAGGGATATTCTGAAGGTTAGGTTCAGTACTTGAAAGTCTACCTGTAGTTGTAACCGTCTGATTAAAACTTGAATGAATTCTCCCATCAGAATCAATTACTGCCTTCAATCCTTCTACGTAGGTAGAGTGTAGTTTTGTTAGTTGTCTATAGTATGTTACCTTATCAATAATTGGGTGTTTATCAGATAATTCTACTAATACTTCAGCGTTAGTTGAATATCCAGTTTTAGTCTTTTTAACTGCTGGTAAATCAAGTTTTTCAAATAGAATTTTACCAAGCTGCTTTGGAGAATTTATGTTAAACTCCTCCTCGGCTAACAGATAAATTTCTGCTTGAACCTTATCTATTTCAAGCTTAAAGTTTTCACCTAACTCATCTAGTCTTAACCCATCAACCTTAAACCCTAAAAACTCCATTGAAGCTAGAACTTCAATTAATGGGATCTCCATTGAGTATAAAAGTTCCTCCATATTATTTTCTTTTATTTGTTTATTAAGTACCTCGTACAATTTTATTAATGACTTAGTTTCTTTGATTTTTAGTTCTTCTCCCTCTCCTTTTATATCTATATGGAGATATTGCTGAATTAAGTTCTCAATTTTATACTGTCCTTTTGAAGAATCTAGTAAATATGCAGCTACATTTGTGTCAAACATTAAACCTTTTAAGTCTATACAATGTTTTTTAAGAATAGTAAAAACTGCTTTTACATTATGACTAACCTTAAGTAACTTATCATTTTCAAAGAAACCTTTTAAAATCGCAAAGGAACCTTGATCCTGGAATAATTCCTTTGAATAAATAACAAAGTTCTTATCCTCATAAGATAGATAAATTTTTTCAATCTCACACTTTGAGAACACATTACCTTCAGAGATTTCAAAGTTTAAATAGGTCGTATCCTTTATTAAATCCATAGCAAGTTTTAATTTTTCAAAATCATCCACAATAATATAATTTATTTCTTCTTCGCTTACTTCATTTACGTCTTGAGTTTGAGGTATTTTATCTAGTAGTGATTTAAATTGCAGTTTAAAAAATAACTGTCTTAACCCGGTAGTATCATAGTTTTCCTTAGACTTTATTGATTCCATGTCTATTTCGATAGGTACCTCTGTAATAATAGTGGCAAGTTTCTTACTGAAAATAGCCTGTTCACTATATGCCATTAAATTTTCTTTTATTTTCTTACCATTAATATTTTCAATGTTTTCCAGCACCTTCTCAACAGATTTATACTCCTGAATCAACTTATAAGCAGTTTTTTCTCCTATACCAGGCACTCCTGGTATATTATCTGATGCGTCTCCCATAAGGCCTTTAACATCAATAAACTCTTTTGGAGTAACTCCAAATTCCTCAATCATTCTATTTTTATCGTAGATTTCCTTTTCTGATATTCCTTTTTTGGTAATAACTACTTTAACATTGTCCGTAGCCAATTGTAGTGCATCCTTATCTCCAGTTATTATAAATACTTCTATACCTTGACCTTCTGCATAGACTGAAAGTGTTCCAATCAAATCGTCTGCTTCAAATCCATCTATTTCAAATATATCGATGGACATTAATGCTAAAAGTTCTTTTATTACAGGAAATTGCTCAGCTAGCTCCTCTGGCATTCTTTTTCTCCCAGCCTTATAATCTTTATATTCTTCATGTCTAAAGGTAGGAGCTTTCCTATCAAAGGTAGTAACTATATAATCTGGTTTTAGTTCCTCTCTCATCTTGAGTAACATATTTGTAAAGCCTAAAACCGCATTTGTATGTAACCCATCTATATTTGTAAGTGGAGGTAAAGCATAAAAAGCTCTATTCATTAAGCTATTTCCATCTAAAACCAACAATCTTTCTTTATTCATTTTAACACCTCATTTAGATTATATCCTTATTTGCTGAAAATTTCTATAAGGCGTTGGAAAGAAATTAGAAAGTCAACTAGTGTAAGTTTAGTGAATTGACCTCTTTTTATATTTCTTTCCTATTTATAGCAACAACTATTTTTCTCTCAATGTAATAATTTTCTTATAATGAGATATACTAAAGTAACACAAAGAAGGAGTTGTTGTTATGCCTAACAAATGTGCTATTATAATTATGGAAGATAATGAATCTTGTACCGTTAAGACTGTCAATAAAACTACCTATGAAAAAATACAAAATATGATTGAAGATGAATTTAGTGAAGCCGAAATAGTAGAAAGTGTTGCTGAACTAAATACAGGTGATGAAAATGTTATAGTTAGTGATGTTCCTATGTCCGATGCAATTGATGCAGCTCTAGATATATCTGAAGATTATATTATACTAGAAGCTAACTAATAAACATTACTCAAAAACATCTTTCCAAAACAAAGGTATTAGGGTATAATTTCTTTTGTTTTGGTTATATTATCAACGTAGGGTTTAATCATGATGCACAACTTTTGGTTTTAACTTTTTAAGTTAGGATGTGCATCATGATTATTTTTTGCACTACTTTCCCCTTAACCCTTTTATTAACAGGAAAATTAAGCTTATGAAAAAAGTTATTAAAGAAAGTATTATTGCCACAATTAAAAATCCTATTATCAAAATGTTATATTTTATTATATTACTAGCCACAATATACTTTGATAAGCTGAAAATATTAAGTACAAGCAAAATTAAAAATATTATACCAATTCCCCTAGTGGCGCCTTTGATATCTTCATTACTTAAGGATATATGAGTAGATATACAGATGCCTAGGAATATGTATAAATAGAAGAATGGATTAGTAAAGTTTTTCAATAAAAAAATACTTTTTATTAAAGCTCCATAGGAAATTAGTATACCATCAATTGTAGTTCTATTTAACTCAGTAATAGTAAGGCTTTTAATTACTGTACTTATAAATTCATTATATGATATAGGTATTAGAACCCTCATTAAGGCTATTATAGCAAAAGTACCTCCAAATATAGGTGCTACTCCTATAAAGAAGTTCCCAACCTGTTGATATAAACTTACGGGATTATAAGAATGACTTACGTATCCCAAGGTTCCATTATCATTAGGCCTTTGTAATAATTTAATAGCAGTAATTTTATGTCCAAATAATAAAGCTACAATTGCATGGCTTAGCTCATGTATAGGTACACCAATAAACCCTGTAATCATTACTGCCTTTATTCCAAAACTTCTTTGGAAATTTTTTATAGATTCAGTTCTTAATATACCAAGAAATAACCCTGCCAAAATAACCATTCCGGTTAAATAGACCGTTCCAATCATGGTTTTTATTAAAAGTTCAACAACAAAATTCATATCTATGCCACCTTCCATATTAAAAATTTAGTAGAGTAAATTTATATTATGTAATTAATAAACAAAAAACTCCGCATAACCACAAAAAAAGTGATTAAGCAGGGTTTTATTGCAAATCCTATGTGGGTTATTTAGCTAGTTCATAAATTGCATGAGCATATATCTTAGCATTCATAATCAAATCTTCAACCTCAATATACTCATTAACTTGATGATCAAGGTCAGGTTTACCAGGAAATATAGGCCCGAAAGCCACTATATTTGGCATTTCCTTTGCGTAGGTACCACCTCCAATGGCTATTGGAGTAGAATCTAAATGAGTTTGTTCTACATATACCTTCTGTAAGATTTTTATTAAAGGATGCTCCTTAGGAAAGTAGAGTGGTGCCTGGTGAATCATTTCTTCTACTCTCATTCCAGTACCTTTAATTTTTGCATTGAAAGGCTTCATCATATCTTCAAAAGTATTTGTTACAGGATATCGTATATTAAGAATAAAGGTAACCTTTTCCTCATTCATATCAATTACACCTGCATTAAAGGAAAGTTTTCCAGACTCTTCGTCTTGAAGACCTATTCCAAAAGATTCCCCATGAACCTCCATACCAACATTTCTATTGAAAAATGATATAAAATCAGCTATATCTGATTTACCAAGCTCTAAGTTTTCTAGGAAGGCAAATAATTGCATAATTGCATTTTTACCTAAATGGGGAAGACTACCATGTGCAGCAACCCCTGAAGATTTAATAACAACAAGATTATCCCTAACCTCAGTAGTAACATTGTAACCTGTACGCTCTGCAAAAACTAAGACATCTGAAATTATTGCTTCCCTATTCTTAGTTTCTATAATCGCTTCGCAGTATTCTGGAACCATATTAGCCTTTAGTCCACCTTTTATAGCCTTAATGATTATATCTGTAGAAGATTTAGCTTCTAAGTCTTTTACTATGTTAAATATTGTTATCCCTTTTTCTGCAAATATCATTGGATATTCCGCATCAGGGGTAAAGCCTAAAATAGGTGGCCTCTCTGTTTTTAGATAATGCTCTATTTCACCAGAACCTGTTTCTTCGTTTGTGCCGAATATAACTCTAACTTTTTTTGAAAGTGTTAATCCACAGTCCACAACAGCTTTTAACCCATACAGTGAAGCCATAATAGGTCCTTTATCATCCAGTGTACCTCTTCCATAAATTTTTCCATCATGGATTTCTGCAGCATAAGGTGGATATATCCAGCCTTCCCCTTCAGGAACTACATCAAGGTGACCAAGTACTCCAATATAATCTTCACCTTCACCTACCTCAGCATAACCAATATACCCATCAAGATTTACAGTTTTAAAACCAAGATTTTTAGCTATATTTAAAGCAGTTTCAAGTGCTTTACCTACGCCTTCTCCAAAGGGCATTCCTGGGATTGCAGAGTCTTCCACGCTTTTGATTCTTAAAATTTCTTGAGTGGAGTTTATTAGTTGTTCTCTTAATTCATCAATTTTATTATTCAATTGCATTTCCATTTCCTCCTACTTCTTGATTTCCTCTATCAAAAGAAATCCAACCTTTTTTAATAAGATATCTAATATATAGTATAAGCCTATCATATACCGGCTCACAACCTTTGCCATAAAATTTTATAAGTTGTTGACCAATATCATAGACAGTATTTTTCCCATTTATCAATTCCCATACCCTGGAACCCATGCTATCAAGCTCAATATCACTTATATACGGTTTTTTGATTAACCATCTCATAAGCTTTTCAACTGGTTTGTCATGACGAAAGATTAAAAGCACCTTGCCTTTTTTAATTTCATAGTCTTTATGTTTTTTAAATGGAACATATAAAAGAAAATTATCCTTATCATTTTTTGCCATAATCTCACCTTCAAAATAGGAAGAGCTTTAAGCTCTTCCCGAATTTTAACCTTCTAATTTATTATCAACCTTAACTATTGTTTTATAAGCCCATACACAGAGTAAGAAGATCATCAAAGTAGAAACCCATGGAGCTAAAACTCCCTCTGTTAATGCTTTAGGTAAAATGGCTGGGCCCACTGCACCAATATTAAAGAAGCCAATTCCATATTTGTCAAATAAAAATGCAAATATGGCTATTAATATACCTATTAGGGCTTCACCTGCAACTAACCCTGAGCAAAGAAGTATACCTTTTTCAGTTTGCTCCTTAAGTTGTAAAACCTTAGTCTTAAACTTATGATCAACAGCAACCCTTACAAGTCCACCGATTACAACTCCCACACTTAAGTGAATTGGAAGGTATAAGCCAAGTGCAAAAGGAAGTACTGGAATCTTCATAAGCTCACACATTACCCCTAATGTAACACCTACCCATATTAGTGTCCAAGGTAAATCCCCTGACATTATTCCTTTAACTACCATAGACATCATAGTAGCCTGAGGAGCGCTAACTACTTTACTTCCTATTCCATAAACATTGTTAAGAAGTAATATAATTCCTCCAATTGCTGCAGCAGAAAAAACAGTTCCTATAAACATACCAATCTGAAGTTTCTTAGGTGTACCACCTATAATAAATCCAGTTTTTAAACTTTGAGCAGTACCACCAGCAATGGCTGTAGCAACACAAACTACTGTACCAGCTAGAACGGCTGCTATCATTCCTTCTTTTCCTACATATCCAAAAGCTTTTAAGGCAGCAGTTATAACAAGCAGTGAAGATATAGTCATACCTGAAACTGGATTGTTAGAGGTACCGATAACACCAACTAATCTTGCAGAAACCACTGAGAAAAAGAAAGTAAGTACTATAATTAAAATTGCTCCAATAAAATGTACTTTTACATTAGGAAGTACCCAAGAAAGAACAAAAACGAATATTGCTCCACCAATAACATAATACATTGGAAGATCTGTATCAGTTCTATTTTTCGTTCCTTTTTCTCCAACTCCTGCCATAGCTGATTTAAATGATTTAACTATTGTAGGCATAGACTTAACAATACTTATAACTCCACCGGCGATAACTCCACCAGCACCAATGTATCTAACATATTTACTCCAAATATCCCAAGCGCCCATTTGAGCAATTGGAATCGTTGATGGGAATAATGGGTTTGTAAGGCCTCCACCAATGAATTTGATAAGTGGAATTAGGCCTAGCCATCCAATAAGTGCGCCTCCAAACATATACAATCCAATTTCTATACCAACAATGTAACCGACGCCTAAAAGAGCTGCAGTTACGTCAGCACCGAAGACAGCTCCTTGATAAGACTTAAGTGTCCATTCAGGTTCATAATTCCAAAACTTAAACCCTTCTGAGAAAAACTTAAAAACGCCACCTACTATAAGACCAGTCATCATTGTAACGAAGCCTTTTCCACCAGCACTAGAAGAAACAAGAACTTCAGCTGCTGCCATTCCTTCTGGATAAATTAAATTTCCATGTTCTTCAACTATTAGAAATCTTCTAAGTGGAATAACAAAGAGAATTCCCAGTAAGGATCCAAGAATTGCAACGGTTACAACCGTTGTAATAGTTAAATCATTTCCAAATAGAATAATAGCTGGGATAATGAAAATAAGGCCCCCTGCTAATGATTCGCCCATAGAAGACATAGCCGAAATCATATTAGCCTCTAAAATATTATTCCTCTTAAGAATACCCTTTAATATTCCTGTTGCTAAAATAGCCCCTGGAATACCTGCGGCAATGGTCATACCTATTTTAAGACCAAGGTATGTATTTGCGGCTGCAAATATAATTGCAAAAATAACACCAAAGATAACAGACATAACTGTTAATTCAGGCATAACTGTACTTGTTGACACATATGGTATGTAATTATCACCATGGGTTCCACCGTATGCGTCATGGGAAAGACCTTTTTTTTCAGACATATGATTTACCTCCTAAAAATACTTGTTCATATTAATATTCGACATTTTTTTCATAATTCCTGCATGAAAAATTTCATAGATATCATATATTTGAGTTTTAAATGTTTTATTAATTTCTTAACCTTGCATATTTAGAAGGATATACTTCATATTTCAACTAATTTTTGTTAAACTTTGTATCATATTTGTTAACCTACCCAATAAAAAGTTCGATTATTCAAACCTTTTATTTTTCTCATAGTGAGCCTTGCATTAAGCAGAATCATTTTTAATGACTTTGTGAAGTTATCAATGCATAATTAGGTATTTTAAATAGAAAAAACCATCTTAAACTTCAATTTAAGATGGTTTATAATTATTTCAATGTCTAATTATGCATAAAGAAAGCAAATGCATCTGTGGAATTAGTTGCTAGCATGCTTCTTTCATGAATTTTGTTGTCTTGGTTATCTACAACGTATGCCCTAGTGTAGTCTCCACTTTTTACCCACCCCATAAATGCAAAGGTGTGAGTTGGCTTTTTTGTCCATCCGTTGTTAGTTGTAAAACAAATACTGCCTGGTGTAAGAGCTTTAATATTAAAGGAAGATACCCAAGAATGTGCCGTTAGCCAATTTAAATACTGTCCTGTATTACATATCCAGTCTGTATCTAGCCCCATTACACCGATTCTTCTCATGGCCTCACTTGAAAAATAAACACAAGTATTCGAAGGATCTCCATAATGCAATTCCACAGCCCTAACTAGTACATCACAAATATTAGCTTCAGAGCTTAAGTAAGCTGCTAATTTTGCTCCAGTTACAGTCTGATAGGATCCTACTTCTGCTGCTGCCAGTTTATCTGTGGCTTCTCTTACAGTCTTATCTGCTGCTGCTTTAGCCAGCTTATCTGCTGATATTAAAAGTTTACTAGCTGCTTCATCTTTAGTCAGCTTATCTGCTGCGGCTTTAGCCAGCTTTTCAGCTGTTTCTTTACCTAGTCTATCCGCTTCAGTTACAGCGGTACCAGCTGCTTCTGCATTAGTAATTTTATCAGTTGCAGTTTTAACTTGCAAATCTGCTGCTGTTTTAGCAAGTTTATCGGCTTCTATTAAAAGTTTACCAGCTGCTTCATCTTTAGTAAGTTTACTTGCTGCTTCATTCGCAAGCTTAATTGCTAGGACTTTAGCCGCTTTTAATCTATCTATTTCAGTCTCTTTTTTAGCCTCTTTTTCAGCCGCTGCTTTATCAGATGCCAATTTAGCTATTCTATATTGTTCTGCTATTTCTGCCTGTTTAACTTTGTCTGCCCTGTCAGCAGCTATTCTATCAATCTCCGCCTGTTTTGCTTTTTCGGCAGCTATCTTCGCCAATCTACTATCTTCTGCTTGCTTAGCAGCTAAGGCTTTTGCTTTAGCTACTTCCTTTATCTTGTTGGCTGCTTGTTTGTCCAATTCATCCTTTTTAGCTTTTTCAAGAGCTAGCTCATCGTCCTTTTCTATAGCTATTTTTGCTACTTTGGCAACCTCAGCATCTAAGACAGCTTGTTTGTTAACTTCTGCAAATACTGCTACTGCATTTACTTTTTCTTGGCTTGCATAATAAACTTGACTTTTTATTGGTTTCTCAACTTTGTCTTCGCTTATCTTAGCACTAGTACTTACAAGTGCCATGGTTGTTAATGCCGCTGTTAATACTATTGTAATTACTTTTATCAATTGTCATAGCCCCCCTCTAAATTCATTAGTGCCGTAGAAATAATACCTTCGACAAACTAACTATGTAATTTCAATTTATATTGTTTTAATTAAAATTCTTACTATAATAAATATTATTACATCCTTTTCTCTGTCATAATCACCACCATTACGCATATTAATAGGTCATTATCTTTATTCCTCTTCAACCATTCATAATCCTTTAATTTTCGTAATACAAATATCGACAAATACTGCAAATAATAATCTAAGCTTTAAGGTATCTACACCATTAGTGAGTTTAGATTAACTAACCATATGTATTTTAAATTTTTTTTGTATTTTAGACAAATACCCAAAAGTGTATAAATACAATTAGCTTTATCTGAGATATTATATTAGGTAGGATATTTACTAATACCAAACAGAAAATGGAGGTAAGTTTTATGAGCAAGAAATCAACGGAAAATGGTAAAACTCTATTACTAGCTTTAGGAGCAATTGCTGGTGCAGTTGCTGTAGCAACTATGAGTGTAAAGAAACATAAAGATAAATCTAATACACCAACGAGTTTGCCTAAGAATAGAAATATGGAAGACAGACAAGTTTACTTTATTGGTGGAGGTCTAGCTTCCTTAGCTGGGGCTGCATACCTTGTACGTGATTGTGATTTTAAAGGAGAAAATATTCATATTATTGAGGGAATGAGTATACTTGGAGGTAGTAATGATGGAGCAGGAGATGCCATAAATGGTTATGTGTGCCGTGGTGGTAGAATGCTAAACGAAGAAACTTATGAAAACTTTTGGGAGTTATTTTCAGACATACCATCTCTTGATATGCCCGGTAAAAGCGTTAAAGAAGAAATTCTCAACTTTGATCATTTGCACCCCACCCATGCTCAAGCTCGTTTAATAGATAAAGATGGAGTAATTCTAGATGTGACTAGTATGGGCTTTAACAATGCTGATCGTATGGCTCTTGGTAAATTGATGCTTACACCAGAGGAAAAACTTGATAACAAGACTATTGAACAATGGTTTATTCAAACACCACATTTCTTTGAAACTAATTTCTGGTTTATGTGGCAAACAACCTTTGCGTTTCAAAAATGGTCCAGTCTTTTTGAGTTCAAGCGTTACATGGAACGTATGGTTTTTGAATTTTCTCGTATTGAAACGCTAGAGGGTGTTACCCGTACTCCTTACAACCAATATGAATCTGTTATTGTTCCATTAAAAGTTTACTTAGATAACTTTGGAGTTGATTTTAGCATAAATGCAACTGTAACTGATTTAGATTTCAATCCAGGTGCTGGGATTACAGTAACTGCTATCCACATAAAAGAGAAAGTGGGTGATAGGATTATTGAATTAAATCCAAGTGACGTTTGTATTATGACTAATGGCTGCATGACAGACTGTGCAACCCTTGGTGATATGAACACACCTGCAGAATATAATCCAAGCCAACCAATTTCTGGTGAGCTTTGGTCAAAAATAGCTAAAAAGAAAAAAGGTCTTGGAAATCCAGAACCCTTCTTTGGTCATGCAGATGAAACAAATTGGGAAAGTTTTACGGTGACTTGCAAAGGAAATAAGTTCTTAAATCTAATCGAAAAATTTTCCACTAATATTCCAGGTAGTGGTGCCTTAATGACATTTAAAGATTCCAATTGGTTAATGAGCATAGTTGTTGCAGCTCAACCACATTTTAAAAATCAACCACTTGATACAACTATTTTCTGGGGCTATAGCATTTATACTGATAAGATCGGTGATTTTGTGAAGAAGCCAATGCGTGATTGTTCCGGAGAGGAAATTTTGATCGAACTGATTCATCACTTACACATGTCAGATCAGCTAGAGGAAATTAAAGAGACTGTAATTAATGTTATTCCATGTATGATGCCATACATCGATTCGCAGTTCCAACCGCGTAAAATGTCTGACCGCCCTAATGTTGTACCAAAAGGTTCAACGAACTTTGCTATGATTAGTCAGTTCGTTGAAATTCCTGAAGACATGGTATTTACTGAAGAATATTCTGTTCGCAGTGCACGAATTGCAATATATACTCTATTTGGCATAAAAGATAAAAAGATAATACCTGTAACTTCTTATAAAAAAAGGCCTAGGGTATTGAAAGATGCATTAAAAACTTCCTACAGATAAAAATTTTAAAAACAACTAAATATATATAGAAGTACCTATAAATTAAACAGCTTTTAAGTTGTTTAATACATAGGTACTTTTATGTTGATTTAAATTTGCTAAAGTATTTTTTTAACTTATCCTTGAATTTACCTTTTTCTTCATTTTATTTGCATATTCATTTGCATATTCGTTTCCAGGTTCGATTCTTAATGCTTTTTTTATCCAATTATACGCATCCTGAAAATATTTAATTTTGTAATAACAATGTGCGATATCAATTATGTTACTAATATTATAGTGGTTGTCCTTATAAACTAATAAGAACTCATTTAATGCATTCTTGTACTCTTTCATATCAAGATATACTATACCTTTATTCTCTTTAGCTTTTATAAAATTATTATCATATTTAAATGCTAAGTCAAATTCATGTATCGCTTCATTGTACAAATGTTTTTTATAAAAGCAGGTTCCTAGATTTAAATGAGCTTCTGGTTGCTCAAAATTTAATGATAATGACCTCTCGTAACATAACATTGCTTCCTCTAAATTATCAGTTTTTTCATAATATACGCCTTGATAGTAATAAGCATCTTCACTATTTGAATTTATTGAAATTGTCTTTTCTAAACACTCTAATGCCTCCTGCAATTTTTCTTGCTTAAGATATGTTCTTCCTAAGTTTAACATTGCTCTTTCTGAATAAGGACATTCTCTTATTATATTCTTAAATACATTAATAGCAGGGCTATAGTCCTTCAGTCCTAAATAGCAACAACCAATATAATTTAAGCAATCATTAGATTCATTTATGCTAATACATTTTTGAAAGTATTCTAAAGCATTTTTATATTCTCCATTTCCAAAACACTCTTCGCCAATCTCATAATATTCTTCAAATTCCACTTTGTAATCACCACCCTCCTCTACTTTTTACTTCTTAAAAAAAGTCTGGACAACATTGTTTAACTTTACAATAATTATGTTTAGAGCCCATAATTTCAGTAAAATATATTTAGATGGTTCCATTATACCACATATGGAATATATTTCCTAAATATTTATTATATTATTAATTTCAATTTATTTATCCGATATTTTCACAATTAGATTTGCTAACACTTCTCTATCCTTTTTATCCGCAACATCCCACAACTCCTTTATCAGTCTTTCCTGATCATTTCTAGGTTGCACATTATTTGCCAAATATGTTCCAACTTTTTCTGCTATATTAGTTATTCTTTTCTCTGAGATACCAACAGTCTCTCCAAGATCAATTGCACCACCCAAAGTCTTTTTCCATTGTTCCCACTCACTATTATCTGCCATTATTATCTCCTTCCAAATATTAATTTTTAATATTATTTTATCTTCTTTACTAAATACTATACATTTTTTATAGTATTTATTACCCATTTTTTTTACATAGTTTTTATGGAAACTCGAAGTTCAGGCAACTTTGGTAGCTAATTATGTATATTAAGTTGTTATTTAATCTATAGATTGTAATATAGCAGAGAACTGGCTCTTATACCTACTTCATGTTATAAAAGTGTGTACTTGCACAGAGGAAACCTTTGGTATACTATTGTTTCATAGATGTAAAATACATGATTAGAAAATGATTAAAATTGGAGGAAATAAAGTATGAAGAAAATTATTCAATTTTTATTATGTGCATCTTTATTAATACTTATTATAACCGGTTGTACAACAAAAGATAAAAAGGTTACTAGTATTCAAAATAATATAACTGTTGAAAGCCAAAGTCTACTTAACGGACAAAGTAGTAACGTTAAGAATGAAAGTGTTGAAGCTAATACAGAAGAAAAAATAAACCAACCAGTACTAGCGATTGAAGCTAAAATACTACTAAAAAGCGGAGATTCAGGGAAGGAAGTTATAGAACTTCAAAAGAAACTTTACTGCATTGGCTATACTATACGTGTTGATGGGTCATTTGGGAATGAAACATCTGAAATATTGAAAACATTTCAAAACACAAAGAATATTATCTCCACAGGAAATTATGACACAAAAACTGAGGAAGAACTTAAAGCAATGAAGGCTACTAGAACTTACAATCCACCACAAACTACTGTAATCAAACCAAGTGGTGAAGCCCCCACGGGATTTACTTCAATACCTGATATTAAAACATCACCAGGTGAAGCCCAACAGGTAATTGTGATTCTGGCATCAAGTTATGGAACAATTAATGCAGCCCTAAAAACTTATGAGAAGGTCAATGGCTTATGGCAACTCACCTGTAGTGGTAGTGCAGTCACCGGTATAAATGGTTTCTCTGATAACAGGCATGAAGGCGATTTAACCTCTCCAACTGGAAAATATGGAATTCCCTTTTTATTTGGTATCGCAAATAATCCTGGAGTTAAATTAACCTATAAAAAAGTTCAGGTAGGAGATTACTGGGTATCAAATAAAATAATTTCTGAATACAATGTCTGGATGCATTATGAGGGTACAGATGCAAAAGCAAGACTTTACGATTACGAATCTCTATGGGAGAACCCACTTTATAAATACGCAGCTGTAATCGATTTCAATTATGGTGCTAGCAAAGTGCTAGGAAAGGGCAGTGGAATATTCCTTCACATAGCACCCTATAAGGGTGGTGGTACCCTGGGCTGTATAGGTATAAGTGAAACAAACCTTGTAAAGACATTAAAATGGTTGGACCCAGCGAAGAAACCAGTGATAATTATGGGAGTAAAGGGAAAAATCTAATTAAAGGGCTATTGTCCCGAAGATTAAAGGAGAGCTTATTTAGTTAAGAGGTAAGCTTTCCTTTTTTAAAAATTCATCCAACTTTACGTCAACAATCTTGTATTCGGAAGAATTGCTGTCTTCAAAGTGCCACCATTCAGTATCAATAGTTTTAAAACCATTTCTCTTCATAACATCAGTAAGGTAGTTCATATTTTTTCTAGCTTCAGAATCCATTTTAGAATTATTCCTATAGGCATTAGCGGAGAAATCATCAAATTTCGAAGGCATCTTCAATTCATCTCCATAGGAATCTAGCAAGGTTAAATCCACAGCCGTACCTCTATTATGTATAGATCCCCCCATTGCAGGATTTGCTACAAATCTAGAATCCTTAACTATATCCCAAAAAATCTTCTGAACGTAAACTGGCCTATACGCATCCCAAATTTTTAACTTATATCCCTTCTCTTTGAATTCAGTATTTGCCTTCATAAGTTTTTGTGCAGTTTCCTTTTGGAGCAGGCATACAGTTACAGGATATATAACCTTACCGGTAAAATTGTCTGCAGTGGAATACTTTAAATCAATGAAGAGGCTATTATCAATGTCAGTAACAGAAACTAATCCAGCTACCTCTTTTATTACCCTTGGCTTAACCTCTGTTTCAACAGGTTTAACTGAATTTATAGGTTTTTCTCCAGGTAGAATAGGGCCTGTCTTAGGAATTTCCTTAAGTCCCTCAGTAGGTTTTACTTGTATTTTATTAAATTTATTCTGTTGAACTAGATTTTTTAATACATTGGTTTTACATAGTGCAAAAAATACAGTTCCAGTGCAAATTATTAATAAAATAGATAGTCTATATTTTCTCAAAATTCTTCCCCTTTCAAGATTAAAGATTTTTCTTTATTAATTTTATTTAACAGTCTTTTAATATTAGTTTTTACTTCTTCTGGTAAATTCTCATTTAAAGCACTCACTAGTAAATCCAGGTTTTTTATTCCATATAAATTAAAATAATTTTCCAACAGCCTAACTTTATTTTCTCTGTTTGGAATCAATTGATATAAAACATACCAATCTTCTAAAGCACTAAACTGTATATTTACGCCTTTAATTGTAGCAACTTCTATAATTGAAGAATTATCAAAGATATATCTATACATACCATTATTATGGTTAATACACAAGCCTGCCATTACATCCACGTCAACACCATTTATCACATATTCATAAAAGTATTTAGTTGAGTAAGTATCTTTTTTCTCCCATTTTTTCTTTTCTCCCATACTTTTAAGGATTTCATCTGCTTCTTCAATATCCTTTAAATCTACTAAAATATCGATATCATTAGGTCTATTTATAAGTCCATAATGATTTAATAACATTGATGCTCCAACTCCCCACACCACTTCTCTCTCATTAAGCTTTTTACCTATATAACTTAAAGTATCTATCATTTTTAACTTCACTCCTACTTCTTGACTTTACTCTTATGGTGATATTAATAAATCTTACGCATATATTTAGCTTACAACTTGAAGTGCTGCTTTGTCAAATAATGGCATGATGAAAGTTAAAGACAGTAAAGCCGGTTCTGAAACTTCGAAAATATGGTTATAAATTATAAAATTAATTTAATAAACTAAATGTTTTATTTAATATAACTTCTAACTTCTCTTAACAACTACTATTTATAATTAAAGTTAAAATTGGAATAGTAATTTTTATTAAAAAGGAAATACTATTTTAAAACATAGTTTAGAGAGAAGGCGCTTAATATGACAAAAATATGTTTTTTAGCTGATGCAGATAGTATCCATACGAAAAAGTGGGTTGACTACTTTTCTAGATATAATTATGAGATTCACCTTATTTCTATGAGGAACACAAGTTATGAATACAAGGAGAATGTAAAACTGTATATTTTAAAGCCTAAAACAAAAAATAAAATCAGCTATTTATTATTAATTCCACAAATTAAAAAATTGGTTAAAAATATAAACCCAGATATTTTACATAGTCATTATGCAACAAGTTACGGACTGTTTGGGAGGTTATGTTTCTTCCACCCATTTATTATTTCTATTTGGGGTAGTGATTTATACGAATTTCCCGGTCTTGGTTATATCCATGAAAAGATCTTTAAATTTATATTAAAGGGAGGCAATATAGTCTGTACCACAAGCCATGCCATGGCACTTAGGACAAAGGAATACTGTAATAACAGAATTGATGTCACCCACTTCGGTGTAGATACAGAGTTATTTAGTAATATTTCTCCAATACTAAGCAACAAGCATATTACAATAGGCACTGTGAGAAATCTTGAACAAATATATGGGATAAACATCTTAATCTCAGCTTTTGCGGAACTTTCAAAAGAATTAAATGATTTAGACCTAAAGTTACTTATTTTAGGGGATGGTTCACAAAAGCATAAACTCATGAAGCTCTGTGAATCATTAAATATATCTTCACATGTTACCTTTACAGGTTTTATAGATAATAATTTGGTTTCAACTTACATAAATAAGATGGACATAGTATGCATGCCCTCCTTAAGCGAAGGTTTTGGTGTTTCAGCAGTTGAGGCCTGTGCCTGTGGAAGACCAATTGTTGCTTCAAATGTTGGCGGTCTCACGGAAATTGTAAATGACAATTATAATGGTTACCTTATAGAGCCTGGTGATATTAACGCTTTAAAAAACACTTTAAAAAAACTTATTACAGATAAAAAAAGACTTTTAGAATTTTCAAAAAATGCAAGAAAAATAGCAGTAGAAAATTATAATTGGGATAAAAATGCTTCAGAAATGAGGAGTATATATAACAACTATGTTAATCCCAAATTTCAGGTTTGATGGTTTTCGCTATAAATTAATGCAACTATTAATATTTTATTAATAATTTTCACTTTATTTAAACAAGATATAATAGTAAAATATACTAGGGGGTTAATATACAGTACAAAGTAATACTTGTAAAAATGTATTTTTTCAACAGGTTACTAGGTGCTAAGAATTACAGTTATGTCCAATACTTTGATTAAATGCGGGTTTCTAACCAAAAGTGTTGACATAAAAACAAATACAAATGAAAATATCCTTGTTAGATTTGTATTTATATATATCATAAAATACAAATAATTCAAACGTACTTTATGTTGGAAAGGGGATTTATTTTGAAAAAAAAGTTTTTATTAATACTTATACCCGCCGCTATTATATTTTTGTTATGTAGTTCTATGTATATTTCACATTATCATCATAGCCTTTTCACTAAAACCTTTAAAAATAACATTGAAAGAACTACTAATAATCCTTCTACAAAAGAAAATACGACACCGCAAAAAGTAGTTTCTAATACTACTTCTGAAGTTAATAAACCTGAGGAAATAATTAATCATCCTCCTGATATAGCAACAACTCAAGTAAAGGACAGGCCTCTATATGAAAAGGAGGTGTTTTTGACCTTTGATGATGGTCCTTCAAATAAAAGCACTTTAAAAATACTAGATATATTGAAAGAAAATGATGTACAAGCTACTTTCTTTGTTGTAGGAAAGATGGCCGAACAAAATTCAAATAATCTTAAAGCAATACATGATATGGGTATGGATATTGAAAACCATAGTTACAGTCACGATTACAAAATGTACAATAGCATTGAAAGCTGTATTGAGGACTTTAATAAATGTGATGCAGTCTTAAAAGAATTAATTAATAAAGATCCTTCACAAATTTTACGATTTCCAGGCGGTTCTGATAATGGAGTTTCAAAAATAGACACAATGGCAAGCATAAGAAAATATTTTAAAGATAACGGAAACTACTATATTGATTGGAATGTAAGTTCAACTGATGCAGCTCCTATTCTTGTCCCTACCGCCAAGATTGTTGAAAGAGTAACTGAAATGTGCAAAAACAGAAAGTTCGTAGTAATTTTAATGCATGACGTGGATTCAAAGACAACTACCCTTGAAGCATTGCCAATTATAATTAAATATTTAAAGGAGCAGGGGTTTGTTTTCAGAACCTTTAATGATATAACTCCTACTGAAGAAAATGAACTAGTAAAGCTAAAAATAGCTAATAGATGATTAATATATAGAAATATTAACTTTATTCTAAACTGTATGGGACTACTAAATTGTAGTCCCTTTTTTTTATTGGTTTAAAATTCTATGAATTCCTCATATTGACAATTTAAGAAAAATGATATATAGTACATTATAGTAGTAATGCACTATACTGCTATTTATGTTTAGGAGGTGAGCTAGTGATATTTAATAATGATAGTATGAAGCCCATTTATGTGCAAATTTCTCAATGGCTTGAAAATCAAATTCTAAGTGGTAGCCTAGGTGCTGATGAAAAGATGTATTCCCAATATCAGTTGGCGGAGATGTATAACATAAATCCTGCCACTGCTGCAAAAGGTCTTACTATTTTACTTGAAGAAAATATTCTATTTAAGAAACGTGGACTTGGTATGTTTGTATCACAGCAGGCAAAAGAGATTATTTTTAAAAGACGAAAAAATGAAACTTTAAAAAGAATGGCCTTGGAGCTCATTACTGAAGCAAATAGGCTTGGGGTAAATCAAGAGGAACTGTTTAATCTAATTAAAACTATAAAAATAGAATGTGAGGAGGAATAAAATTGGAAATTATTGAATGTAATGAACTTACTAAGGTCTTTGGAAATACTAAAGCACTAAATAATCTTTCCTTTACCATAGAAGAAAACACTATAACCGGACTTATTGGAAGAAACGGCGCTGGAAAAACCACCTTACTTAAAATTATGGCAGGTTTTACAAAAAGTACCTCCGGCGAAGTATT
>JACMJL010000134.1 GCA_014380625.1 Clostridiaceae bacterium | reverse complement strand
GTCGAATATAAATACAATTGCTGCCACTACTAGTAATATATTTATTAAACCTCCACCTATTTTAAATAGAAGCCCCAGCAACCAAAAGAACACTACTATTCCACCTAGCCATCTTAAAAATCCCATTTTAATCTCTCCTCTCTATTTTCGTTTTTCTAAATATTTTATTCCTGTTTTAATAATTTCACTTATAATTCGAACATAATCCACTGCTGTTTCAGTCTTTTCTGCTATTGAGCTTGAGGATTTGGCTATATTTTTTTCTATAGTTTCAGCCGTGGCTGCTATAGTTTGCATACCCTCTCTTATCTCTTTAGTAATACCATTAATGTTAGAAGCTATTCCAGGTAAAGCAAGAATAGTATTGTCTATGTTATTTTTATTTTTATCAAATATATATTTAACATCTTTTAATATACTATTTATATTACTTACCGCAATACTTAAATACACCAATAAAATAATACCAGCAATGGAAAGCACAAACAGTAGAACATCATTAAATGATATTGTAACTAACATATATTACACCCTCTATCCTTTAAGATCATTTTTTATATCATTTTTCGTATTTTGGAGGTTGTCCTTTCCTTTTTCAATATCAACTTTAACAGCCTCGAATTTATCCTTCCCCTCTTTTATACTATTTTCAAAATTACCTTTTATTTCTTCCACTTTAGCCTTACCTTCCGTAACAAGTTCTTCTACCTTTTCCTTACCGGTCCCTACAACCTCTGACACTTTTTCTTTAGCTTTATTAATGGAATTATTTATATTATCAGCATTTTTGGTAATAACTATTGCCATTATAGCTCCTGCCGTCGCTCCTAGTGTATTTGCTAATGTTAGATTTCTAACTTTATACCTTTGTTTTTCATTATTTATATTTTTAAGTACATCATTAACTGTAATCTTATCATTTCCTCCTTATATTTTAAAATTTTAATTTTAAATTCCTAATATTT
Organism: Clostridiaceae bacterium; assembly: GCA_014380625.1. GTDB lineage: Bacteria > Bacillota > Clostridia > Clostridiales > Clostridiaceae > JACMJL01. The sequence continues at coordinate 4,937 of JACMJL010000134.1, read as the reverse complement.
AATATTATAACATATTAATCATTATCATTCAATAATTATTATCAATTAATATTATTAATTATTCTTTTTTTATCACCCATACTGAAACTGATCCACCTTGGACTGTAAAGTTTGCTGCACCGTCTTCATTTAAAGTTATTATTTCTTTTCTATTCCCAGTAATATCATAAAAAGACTTACCTGCAACTTCCTTTCCAAAACACATATTCTTTATTCCATCTTCTCCGTTGCTTATTACTACAGCTATCCCTGACTCTTTATGCTCCTCATCGCCCTTTCGAATCCACCCAATTACATTTGGGTGATCAAAATAGTCTATTTGCTCTCCATAGGAAAAATTTTTCCTTGCTATAAGCAATGGATCTAGTAATTCTTTTTTACCAGGCATAGGATTTTCCCCCTGTATCCCATAATAATCTCCATAAAAGATGCAAGGATATCCATCTTTTCTTAGAAGTATAATGGCATAGGCTATAATCTTAAACCAATCTTCTACACAAGACTCAAGAGACTGACCCTTTTGTGAATCATGATTATCAACTAAAGTAACTACATTTAATGGATTTAAGGAAACTAATGTATTTTCTAATATTTTTGATAAATCATAGTCTCTACCCTTTTTAGAAGCCTCAAAAAAGTTATAATGAAGAGTTACGTCAAATAAGTTCAAATTATAGTCTACATCATCTAAGTATTTCTCTAATTTAGCCACTTCTACATTCCAATACTCACCTATAACATAAAAATCCTTAGAGGTACTTACCCTTACATTATTTACAAAATCCCTCATGAATTTCTCATCTATATGCTTAATGGCATCAAGTCTAAACCCATCTAGGTTAAGTTCTTTTACAAACCATAGACTCCACTGTTTAACCTCATTAATTACAGATTCATTATTATAATCAATGTCAGCAAACATAAGATAATCATAATTTCCATTTTCGCTATCTACATTATCTGACCAGTCTTTTCCATCCGCTATTATCTTAAAGATACCTTCTCTTCCTGTAGAATCATCTTTGTCCGTAGCAACAAAATAAGTATAATTCCATTTAAAGCTTGAATATTTATCTGCCCTTCCTGGAAAATTAAACTTCGTCCACCCATCTATTTCAAAAGGCTCAGATATAATTTTTGTTCTATCACTAGGATTAACCTCTACTACTTTAAATCTTTCAGTTTCGTCTGCTCCAGCCTTATGATTTAATACTACGTCAGCATAAACTTTTAAGCCATTTTGATGCAAAATTTCTATTGCCTCTTTTAATTCTTCTTTGGTTCCGTACTTAGTTCTTACTGAACCCTTTTGATCAAATTCACCTAAATCATATAAATCATATATATTGTAACCCACACTTCCTGTTCCTGATCCCTTAGTAGGTGGTGGTATCCAAACTCCGGAAACTCCCAAAGATGCTAGATGTTTAGCCTCAGCTTTAAGTCTATTCCAGTGTTTACCATCATCTGGTAAATACCATTCGAAAAACTGTATCATTACATAATTATCCATACTGTCACACCTCCTCGTACATCTATATTTTTTTCTTATTCGATTTTAAAATTTTGTCTATAAACGGAATATCTAGCTTAAAAGAATCATATCTATTATTTTTTTCTTTATTTTTGAAATAGCTATTAATAGCATTTAATTCTCCCCCTAAGAGGATTATCAAGGTGCTAATATATAGCCAACCTATTAAAGCAATAACCCCGCCTAAACTTCCATAAACTTTTTCATAATTCCCAAAATTATTTACATAAAATGAAAATATTAAGGAAGTAGTGACCCACCCAATAGTTGTGAAAACAGCGCCTACACTAATATTCTTAAATTTTAATTTTCTATTAGGCACATAGCTATATATTAAAGAAAAAGTAACAAACATTGTCGCAAGTGGAATGCAATACCTTAAAAGTGACCAAATAATATTAAACAAATTCTTAGCACCTACTAACCCAAAAATATTAGTTCCAATAATCTTGCCAAATACTATCATGACAAAAGAAAGTATTATCATAACCGTAATCCCAATGATGGAAATAAGAGCTATTGAATTAAGTTTAATAAAATTACGACTCTCCTCTACATCATAAGCCTTATTAAGACCTTTCATAATAGCTGCTATGCCTTTAGAAGCTGCCCACAAACTTCCTATCATACCTAGGATTAAAAGCGTCTTGCTCTTAGCCTGTAAAGTTTGCACGACTATATTCTTTACTAAATCCCCTGTTTCACTAGGCAGAAATTTATTAAAATTAGTAAATAATATGTCGGTTGAAAGAGGAGTAAAGCTTAGCAAATTGATTAAAAAAAGTAGAAACGGAAAAAAAGCTAATATCAAGAAATATGTAATTTGTGCACTCATTCCAGATATATCATCGTCTTTATATCTAAATATTAGCTGTTCCATGTATTTAAATAAAATAGATCTTCTTAACCTCTCAATCATGCCTTACCTCCTCTAACCCCAACATCTTCAGCTAGTTTTATAAATAATATTAGTCTATTTTGAATTTTCTATGGATTCATCTAATTTTTGAAATTTTTTCCCAAGTTTTTCGCAAGTATCTTTATCTAATATTTTCCTAGCCTTACTAAATACTTCTTTCTCTTCCTCATCAAGATGATGTTCTAGTATTTCTTTAAAGACTTTAAATTTAGGTCCCCAATTTTCATGTTCAACAGATAAGGACTCTAGCTCACCTATTAAATGTTCCATAACATTATGTTCCTCTGAAGATTCTAAGGTTAACTCTTTTATCTCCTTGTGCTTGCACAATTCAGAAAATAATACTTTCTCTTCTGCTTCATGATGCGCTTTTAATTCATTTTTAAGAGAAGCAAACAAATCTGTTCTTGTCTTTACTGCCCTGCTTGTAGTTTCCTCTAGTTTGTTAGCAATTTTTCTAAAGCTTTTATGTTCTTCGATAATAATGTCAAAAATATTCATTTTGATTCCCTCCTTATACCTTTTTTTACTTATTTAATTATATTACTATAATAACATACTGTATTAGTTTGTCAATAATAATTATTATTAATTAAAAAATATTATTCATTAAAAAATATACTAAAGCAGGTTTTTTACAAGATCCTTCTGTAAAGACTACTTTATTTATGCGAACTATGTCTGACAGAGGAATTCCTAGAAGTTATCGCATGATGGAAAGTTTTGGTGTTCATACCTTCAGGTTCATAAATGAAAGTGGTAAATCTACTTTTGTTAAGGTTCATTTTAAACCAATTGCTATTTCAAACCTAATGTCATTTTTGTTGAAGCCAAAAATGAAAACTCAACCGGCTCCTTTCTTTTAATTGAATTATGATTAGCTTTTAAACCTCCTTTAAGATTTTTTCTTGATTGCTTATTATTTCTTCTGTGGCTTTATCTTGATTAATTTCTAGGTCTATAATACTCTCATTATGTTTTTCAACAAATTCCTCTATCATTTCTGTTTGTATTTGCTGAGCCTCCATTAAATCTGATATACGGTCACTTAAATAATTTAACTTTTCATTTATATTTTGTATTTCAATCTCTGCCTTTAGGTTAATTTGATACTCATGTTCCGAACGTTTTCTATCTTTTATCTCTTGCCTATTTTGACTCATCATAATTATAGGGGCTTGTACAGCAGCCAAACAAGAGAACATTAAACTTAGCAATGCAAATGGAAATGAATCTATAGGTCTACTTATTAAAAATATAGAATTTAATATTATCCATCCTGCAAATATGATAAAAATTATTACTATAAACCTCCAACTACCACCAAGCTCAGCTACTTTATCTGCTAGTCTATCACCTTTAGTAGACCTTTCATCAATTTTTTCATATATTTTCGTAACCAACATTTTTTCGTTTTTAATACTATTAATAACTTCTTTATCCAATGCACTTAATGCACCTTTTTCTAACTGTAGTGAATCTGTAATATGTTCTCTTCTGTAGGTATTTAAACAACTGGTACAAATACAACCTGACGAATCTAATTTGGGATATTCTTTTTTTATACTATAAATGAGCAAAAATCAATACAATATTTACCATTGAAAATAGACGTACTTCTCCCTAAGCTACCTTTAAGGCTTCAAACACTTGATTTATAGGCACTCCTGCCTGGGATTGTTCATAAATCCAAGTATAAATGTTTTGGTTAACTTCATTGTTTGCGAGTTTCAAGCCTTTACCAAAAGTACAAAAAGACTCACTTGTCCCTGTGACGCAATAAAAATAGGTTAACATGGTAAGTATCCAAAAACGCTTGATTGCCTTTGCACTTCTAACCTGATATCTATCTAACCCAAGCTCCATTTTATTTTGACGGAAAAATATTTCTATAGGCCATCTTTTGCTATAGTGAATTAAAATGGTTTGAGTATCAGGCTCCATCTCTGTGCAAATAAATACTTTCAAAGCACCTTCTTTAAAAAGTGCATCTTCAGGCCAACTTAATAAAACTACAGCTTTTTCTACCCCATTCAATTTACCTTCATATCGATAAACCCAATAAGAAGAATCATCAACTTTGACTAGGTTGACATCTTCCTTTTTTAAGGTTTTACCATATCCTTTAACTTGCATTGAAAGCCTTGAATTTTGTGGATATATAACTCTGTTTGTTTTTAATGCACCAATGTAATGAAATCCTTTTGATAAAGATGCAACAATAATTTTCTTGCAACTGTACCAGCTATCAGCCATTACATAGCCCTTGTTTGGTGCTTTTGGGAGTGATAGTATGGCGTTAATAGTCATCTGTATCTTACTCATGGATTCCTTTTCATATAATGTGACTGAGTAAGGAAGTACTAAATCCCCGCATTTTAATATTATACCTACTACTTGATGACCATAAACCTGCTTGCCTTCTAAATGTGAGTAATGAAATTTACACTTTTCTATTGGACGCTTAGCCTTTGACGAGGGTTT
>JACMJL010000133.1 GCA_014380625.1 Clostridiaceae bacterium | reverse complement strand
TAAGTTTGATTAACATAATTGTAAATAGGAAGGTGGCGATATATTGATTGTTATTAACGGAGAAGATTACGTAACGGCTAAAGAGATGGGGAGTCTATTAAATCCTAAAAAAAGTGCACAAACAATCGTAATTTGGTTAAAATATAGCAACTTAATTGTAGATTTACACTTTCTTTTATCCAACAAAAATCACATTATTTTAACCCATTAAATAGGATTATTGCACAATAAACGAACCTATTTTGATGATAAAATATCCTTAAGTTTCACAATTTAGTATCCATAAAAAAAAGAGCAGATTACTCCACTCAAAAATTAGTCAATATTAATATAATCAGCAATAGCTACCAATGCAAAAGCGACTGTAGTACCATCAACCTTGCCAAGAATCTTAGTTAAGCGCTCACTATTCCAGAATATATCTTTAAGACTAGCGAGTTCGCAACCTGCGTTGAAGACTGGAATACAAGCAAAATTACCTGAATTTGTTTTGCCGATTATTATACTAAAGCCACTTCTACTGCTAATCTTAACTTCGTAATGTTGTCCATAATCGATAATATTGGTGACTCTTCCTTCCCATTTTTCAGTACGTTTTTGATATTTCAAACTACAATTAAATCTAATATCCATATAGCCCTCCTACATAAGCTCAATTTCATTTTGGGCACTCATAATGATGTTAGTATCAATGGTTGTAGCATTCTTTTGGAAGCCTAATATCAGAGCTTTTTCAATCAAATTATTTAGATGCCTAGTAGATCCATTGGCGCAAGCATTGAGAGCCTCAATAGCATTGTCATCAAATATATTTATGGAAACTCCAGAAAGCTGCATTCTAGAGGTTATGTATTTTTCAACTTCTTCTTTTGTGATACCTTCATAGTTATAGTTTATTACAATCCTTTGTTTAAGAGCTTCATGAACATTTTTAGAAAGAGTTATGTTTAGTACAGGTTGTCCAGAAAGAATTAAAATCGCATAGTTTTTAGAATCCATATCAAAATTAAGCAATAATTTAAGATCATTGAGAACTTCAGTCTTAAGATACTGAGATTCATCTATGATAATAACTGGAGTGATTTTTTTATCCTTAGAAAGGGAAATTATTCTTTCTTGAATCACTCTAAAAAGGTCAACTTTCTTAGAGTAAAGCTCTGTTCCAAGGGCAAAAGCCAAGGATCTATAAAACTCCATAACAGTAACAGTAGAAAGAGGAATATACACAACTTTATATAAATTAGGATTTAAAGAATTTGCAAAATATCTTAAAGTTGAGGTTTTACCGGTACCAGAGAGACCAGTAAAAAGACCGATTCCTTTGATGTTTTTTAAATGATCTAATCTTGCGATTGCAGCAGAAAAATCATTGGATTTGAAAAAGCTTTTTTCGGAAATACTTTTATCAAAAGGATTAAATTCCATACCCCAATAAGTTTTATACATTTGCATTACCTCCTGAAGTCACTTTAGAGTAGTCAATAGTATTTCGCTTAACCTTTGAATTCTCAACACGTTTAAGAGGAAAAATGGTATCAAGTAAAGAATTGTAATTGTCAAAAACATAAGCTCTTTCAAGATCTATGGGTGAGTATCTTACATTTATTTTCTGTCCTATATACTTAGCAGGGGTTTCAAACAAATTAGTATTTAGAGAAATAGTAGCATCACTATTTACTTTTCTAGTAACACGATGAAGGAATCTATTGTCTAGCTCCTCAGGTGAAATACGTTTAATCTTATCTATATCCTTGAGGAAACGTTCTCTGGGAGTTACGTTGAGAGCTGAATGGATAGAGTTGCTATATTCCTTATTTAGGTATATATTGAAGTCAGAATTAAGCTCTTCAAGGGAATGAAAGTCGTTCCAATCAATAGCATTCATCCATCTATCTTTTATAGTGCGGAACACACGTTCTACCTTCCCTTTCTGTTGGGGAGTGTAGGGGGCAGTATGGATTAAAGCCGTTCCTAAGGAAGCACAGATTAAAGAAAGCTGCTCGTTTTTAAAAGAAGAGCCATTGTCTACATAAGTTCTTTTTGGTATGCCATATTTAGATATCGCTTTTTTAAATACTGATTGTAGGTTCACAGAGTTATCATTGAAGAAAAACTCACCATGAAGAATTAGCCTAGATGCATCATCAATAAAAATCATAAGATAGGCTTGTCTTTTGTGTCCATCGACTAATATAACTGGACCATGAGATGTGTCACTTTGCCAACAATCGTTAGCAAACTCCATTTCAAAAGCTCTTCTATCAACAGGATTAAGCTGGTTTCTTTTAAGATTATTTTCTCTAATATATCTTAAAACAGTGGCTTTAGAAGTTGAAGAAGCCTTTATATATCCATCTTCAACTAATTTTGAATAAACTAAGGTACCTGTAATGTACGGTAACTGTTCTTTTATTGAATGTATTTTTTCTATGGCGTTTAAATTAAGGCTTCGTGGTTTACCAACGTCATTTCTAGTTTTAGGAATTAAAGCATCAAATCCAGCATGCTTATAGTGTAGATACCACTTTTTAATAGTACCAGAAGAAAACCTTGTAGAAGTCCCACCTGGTAAAGTGTGAGATTTAGCAGCAACCTGTCTAAAAAATTCACTAAGAGATGGAGCTTCATAGGTATCGTTAATTACTGGGGCAATTAAACTAAATCTGAATAGAGCTAATTCCTGGGATTTTTTATCCTCCATTTATTAAAACCTCCTGAATATATTTTCAATTTAATGATAATTGTGGCGAAGATAAAAAACTATTCAAGAGTTATGTGGGTGACAAAAAACAACTAACCAGTACCCCCGACATAAATAGGACAAGGTAAAATATTTTGGAATTTTGACATAAGAAATGGCCAGGAGGAGTAAAAAAAGTATTTGATGGAGAAGTTATGATTAGTTTTTTCATAGGAGATAAAGGATGCTAACACTTCTTTGGGATTACCTGAATTATTTAAAACACCTAAGTTCATAAGAACATATTTACAAGAATTTGCAAACTTAATAAATCTCGAGAGGAAATTAAAAATTAATTGAAAAGAAATATTAAAACCCTCACATATTTCAGAGATTTTTTTAAAATTAATGATCTTTTCAATTAAAACATCTAGCATGAAGGAAAATGAATAAATGCAGTAAGGAACTACATCATTAGGAAGGATTGCATGTGTTTTCTCACAAGACTTACAAAAGAGTCTTAACACTTCTATGGTAGTTTCTGTAGTCTTGAAATCTTTGGAATAGCAAATATTCCTTTCATAAGTGCCATGCCTAATAAAGGAGTGTTTGGCGCCACAGGTCGGACATACATAATTAAAAACACCATAATTATTTAAGATATTTTCGTCATAGGTATTGAAACTTTCCTCAAAATCTATTATCATAATCTTGTTGTTAGAACTACATTGTAGTTCTTGTTATCAGATTAGGAGAGTGGTTTGCGAGGCCTTACTCTCCTTTTTCTATTCTACTAAATATTAAAGGATAAATGAATGTTAAAATTTTATTCCACACTCACTCATCCTATTTATTTATATCGAGATATTTAAATTTGTAAATACATGAGTTTTATTGGGGCGTTCAATCTACAAAACTACACTTAATCCGAAATCATAGGAAAAAAAGTCAAGTAGTCATTCCCAATTACTTAAGATATGGAAAAAACGGTACAAAGTATTGGAAGAAATCTGATTTAATGATATTTGAACAGTTTGCGAAAAACCTTAAGAGAGGTGATTTAATTGCAGTAACAACAAGTTTGTGGGGCAAAAGGTCGCAGGGTATTTATGAGCGAAGGGAAGCAAAAAAACTAAAGCTGTATGAGGAGATTAAAAGATATAGAGAATTATCAATCGCAGAGAAGAAAAGAATAAGAGATGTAGAACGATTTAAATTTCTTAAGAGGGAGGCTAAACTTATGGATAAACGAAAGAGGAAAGGTATATAATATATTATTTATTTATGTCATTTTTTAATAATTGGAGAATCACCATAAGTATTGAAAAGTAAGG
>JACMJL010000017.1 GCA_014380625.1 Clostridiaceae bacterium | reverse complement strand
TGCCTTTCCTATTGTCAAGTCCGTAATAGGGTTAAATTATATTAAGAATACCTCTTTAACTATCAAAAAGTTAATGAGGTATTCTTATTTTTTATCTGTTTTTATTTTTTATATTGACTTTTACCTTAGGGCAACGTGTAGAGTGAGATTATACCAATCACATTAGGAGGTAAAACATGCAAGAAATATCTAAAAAAAAACAAGAACCTAGCATAGGAAAGGTAGTTCTCGAAGTAAATGGACTAACAAAAGCTTATGGTAATACTATTGCTGTAAATAATCTTGATATTCTGATTGAGAAAGGAGAAATTTTTGGGCTTCTCGGTCATAATGGTGCAGGTAAGACCACAACTATCGAATGTATTCTAAACACCAGAAAGAAGGATTCTGGTAGTATAGCTATCTTGGGGCTACAGCTTGAAAAAGACCGTAAAAGGATATTTGAGCGAGTTGGTGTACAGATGCAAGAAGCACATTTTCAAGAAAAAATAAAGGTTAAGGAAATCTGTGAAAATACATCAGCTTTATACTCTAATCCCCTTGATTATAACCTTCTTCTAAAAGATTTTTCGCTTTATGATAGGAGAACTAATTATGTGTCCGAATTGTCTGGTGGGCAACGACAAAAACTATCTGTTCTTATAGCGCTACTTTCTGACCCGCAGCTTTTGTTTCTTGATGAGTTGACTACAGGCCTTGATCCCAAGGCAAGACGAGAAATTTGGAAATACCTTGATATACAAAAGCAAAAGGGGAAAAGCATTTTACTTACGTCTCATTATATGGACGAGGTTCAGTATCTTTGTGATAGGATTTGTATTTTGAAGAACGGAAGTCCACAAATTACGGGAACTACTCAAGAGGTAATTCTAAAAAGTGGTACGCAAACTCTCGAGGAAGCATATTTGTTCTATACTGGAGAGGAGGTTGAATATGAAAGCATTTAATACTTTATTAAAGACTGAAATTAAGCTTTATTTAAGATCTATAGATAGCATGTTCTTCGGGATTTTATTCCCAGTCGGAATAGCTTTACTACTAGGTGCTATTTATGGAAGTAAGGCTGCTTATGAGGGAGCAAGCTATACGATGATACAAGCATCATTTGGTGCATTCATAACTATAGGCATTTGTGCAACAGGCCTAATGGGACTTCCGATTGTTCTTTCAGACTATCGCCATAAAAAAATCTTGAAGCGTTTTAAAGTAACGCCTATAAGTCCATCAATGCTCATAGCAATTGAATTAATAGTTTCTTTTTGCATTGCAGTAATTTCAGCATTATGTACAACTATTGTATCAATAGCTGTTTTTGGTTACACTATGCCAGGTTCAATAATTCAATTTATTCTGTCCTTTCTATTGCTAACACTAACTATTTACAGTATAGGAATACTTATTGCAAGCCTTTCGCCAAATATAAAAATCTCAAATTTATTATGCACACTACTCTACTTTCCAATGCTCTTATTGTCTGGAGCTACAATACCCTATGAGATAATGCCAAAAGCACTTCAAACAGCAGCCAATGTATTTCCTATTACTCAGGGTATTAAACTCCTAAAAGGAACATCACTTGGTGAACCTGTTGGAGATATGCTTTTACAAATACTATTCATGGTGTCAATAAGTCTTGTATGTATAATCATTTCTATTAAATACTTTAAATGGGAATGATTTAGCGATAGAATTAGGAATATAACCAAATTTCTAAAATTATTAAATGGAGTGGTGTAATGTATTCAATCGGAGTGTTCTCGCAAATTAATAAGGTGACAACAAAGACATTAAGGCACTATGATGAAATAAATCTACTAAAACCAGAGTATGTTGACAAATTTACTGGATACAGGTATTA
>JACMJL010000016.1 GCA_014380625.1 Clostridiaceae bacterium | reverse complement strand
GGCTAATGTTAAATTCTTGTTAATATCAGGAGTATTATTTGCATCTTTTAATTACCGACGATTCTTCTCAAAACTCCGTATCCACAATTTTTTTCTTCGGATTTCACGTTTTCCATTGCCTTATTTTTTAGTAAAGCCTCACATTGTTCCACATCAAACCAAACTTCAATACTGGTGTTTCAACTCCTTCAATAGATACCATTAATAAAATAGCAGCCCTTCTTAATGTTCCAACGGCTTCTCTTTTAGAGGATTATAATGAAGAATCCTTTTCATACAAATTAATATGTTCTACAAATACCTAGAATTAAGAATTACGGAGTTAGCTGCAAATTCTACGATAACTATTAATACAGATAAAACAAATGAGATCATTAAAAACATTGATTCTTTAATTGAATTTTAATTGCATAAATTAAAAACTAGTGTAAAGAATTTACACGAAGATTAACTGTATTTATGGGTTATACGAAAGAAGGGAAAAAACTTAGAAAACAGAAAACTATTGATTTATCTGATATTCCAATTAAGAAACGACTTCAGGAAGCTGAAAAGCAATATGTATTATTTGAAAATGAAGTAAAGAAAGGGTTATTCATTGACAATGAAAAATTAACCTTTGAAGATTTCACAGAGTTGTGGCTTAAAGATCATGCTACACCAAATTTACAGCCTAGGACATTGCATGAATATACTAAACTATTGCGTGGAACTTATTAGCAAGTAACCCTGCGTCGAGGGTAAAAGCCCCTAAACTTACAAAACACCAGGCTAAACACTTTAATATTGAGCAAACGTAATATATCCTTCAACTACTTGAAAATGAGCCTCTGAAATATAATATCATGATAACCTTAGCTCTTTACGGAGGTATGAGACAAGGAGACCTCACAGCGTTAAAATGGGAAGATGTTGATTTTGAAAATTTTACTATAAATATTGATAAATCAAAATACGGATATGGCCACAGTATCTAAGAGGCTAGGTCATGCTAAGATAAGCACAACATCAGATATTTATACTCATTCATTACAGAAAGCAGATAGAACTGCATCTGATAAACTAGACCATTTGTTCAACAAAAATAATATACAGACTCAAAAGCAAGGGTTGTAAATGTCTTTGCTTTTTTCTTAAGCCTTTATAGTACACTTAATCGGTGTAGAAATACTTGTTTTTCCACCGTATTCCCCAAACAGTCGCCAATTGAGGTCATATCATTAATTAGTAAAAAAATAACAGCCACATCAAGTTACTGATATGGCTGCATTTACTATGGTGTGCTCGATAGGAATTGAACCTACGGCCCGCAGTTTAGGAAACTGTTTTTCAGCTTCTTTTAACTTTAAGTACTATTCGCCAACTCCTTATATATCAACGTTTGCTTGTTATATCTTGGCATAGATTATTTTATGTTTTGGTGTTTATTAGCACTAGTAAACACCAAATAAACACCAATAAAGTATCACAATTCTATTACATTAAGTTATAGTAGTTTCCCAGGAGTCCATCTAAATATTTTCAGTTATTTCGCTATTACAACTCTTAGAAATTCTATTCTTTAATCTTAATTGTTTCTTTAAAAAGTACTTTCTTACTTCAATGAAAGGTATCCATATATTACGTCCTTGAATTTTTTCGTATACTGCAGCTAAAATTACTTCCTTTTCATCTTCAGATGTTGGAAATTTTAACCTTTGATTAAAAAATGCTAAGCATTCCTCATGAAACCATCCTGCAATCAAGTTCTTTTGACTTTCTTTTAGCTGTGAGATCCTTTTATTTGTTTGCAGTAATCTTCCATCAATCAATTCATGATTTTTAGATCTTTTAATTTTTGTTGATACATTTCTATCATAGAAACCTTCAAATTCATTATTATCTTTTACTATATCATCTTCTAGTTTTTTCTTTTTAGGTTTGTTTATCTCACTCATTTTAACCTGCTCAACATACTCCTCTGTAAATTCATAGCCAAGTAATTGTAAGTCCTTAATAGCTCCAAGTGGTGTGAGAGCAAAATGCTTTTTATAACCTTTCACAATATTTTCACCTGTATAGGTTGATATCCATATCTTTGCAAGCTGTAACCTTTTAATTCTTGGTGGAGTTTTCTTTAAAGCCATTACTAAATACCTTTCCCATTCCTTAACTATTCTCCATTCTATAATTACATTATCGTACTTGTTATATACTTTTGATTTCTACTAGTAGGTTTTTCAGGTATAGTCATTATTAACTTTTTTTCATCCAGTAATGGCTTAAGATACATTTTTTCAAAATGATTTAGATTCTTCAATCCTAAATAATCTGCAATCTCTTTTTTACTTTTAGATGACTTACAAAATATCAATATTTCTTGTAATCTATTTTCACCCTCATCTTGGGTATTTATCTTGGGTGGTGCATCATTATCTTGGGTGGTTATCTTGGGTGGTGTGTCATTATCTTGGGTGGTTATCTTGGGTGGTACATCATTAACTTCATAATTTAGAACATAATATGTCCCACTCCCTATGCCATTTGATTTTATAGCACCTTTCTTAATAAGCCTCTTTATTTCTAAAAATGCTTTATCTCTATTAATAT
>JACMJL010000132.1 GCA_014380625.1 Clostridiaceae bacterium | reverse complement strand
GGGTTCCCCCAGGAATCACAAACAAAGATATTATACCCATTTTTGTGCAATTCTTCTTCAATACTTCTTACTATAGTGGTTGCATATATATCAGTCAAATTTGTTATTACTACGCCAATTGTATAAGTTTTGTTTGTCTTTAAAGTTCTGGCTATTTGATTTAACTTAAAGTCCAATACCTTTATCCCGGATTATTCATGAAATAAAAAGAACCATGCTTTGTATGTCACAACCACTAGGTTTTATAAACATTTAACTCTTCACGTAAAAAGTGAAAAAAGTATAGAAAAAAAGTCTCAAGTTTGTTATGGTTAATTTGCGAAAAAAAACGCCTAACAAAGGAGAGACTTATATGGATAGTTTAATAGAGAAATCATTAAATTTCAATAGGAAAATAAAAATAAATTTTGAAGGTGGAGATTTGACTTCAGATGCTGGTCTTTTATTGTATAAAGAGTTTGATGAAAAGATTGGCTTTAGTAGAACTATTAAGAAAAATCTTCATGTCGAAGATAGCTCAGCTTCGGCAAGAACTCATAAAAATGAAGATATTGCCCTTCAAAGAATATATCAGAGAATTGCAGGATATACTACCGATAATAATGCTGATGAATTAAGGAATGATCCTACTTTTACTAATATACTAGGAAAGAAAGCTCTTGCTTCGCAACCTACTATTTCAAGGTTTAATAACAGAGTTGATGTTAAGACATTAAAAAGCTACCAAAGAATTAATGAGATTTTAGCTGATAAAACTTATTCAATATCACTGCCTGAGCATATTATCTTCGATATAGATTCTACAAATTTCCAGACCTTCGGTGATCAGTATGGTTCAGATTATAATTCTCACTATGGATCTAATGGGTACCATCCATTGCTAATGTTCGATGGTTTAACTGGCGATTTAATCAAAGCTGAGCTTAGATCTGGAAATGTATATACTTCAAGACAAGTGGTAAGGTTTATTGGACCAATACTCAAAAGATACATAACTAAGTACCCTTCTATAACCAAAGTCATAAGAGGTGATAGTGGCTTTGCTACTCCAGAATTATATGAAATTTCTGAAAAGCTAGATACTCTTTACGCAATAAGGCTAAAAGTTAACTCAACGCTTTATAAGCTAGCCTGTGAATTTGCCGAAATAATGGACAAACTTTGCAAAAGAGATGTGATTTCATCTCATGTTGTCTATGGTGAATTTAAATATAAAGCATCAAGTTGGGGAAAAGAGCGTAGAGTTGTGGTTAAAATAGAAAAACCTGAAGGACAAATGTTGTATAACTATACCTTTATTGTAACAAATATGACATTATCACCAGAACAAGTAGTTAAATTCTATTGCAATAGAGGCACCATGGAAAACTTTATAAAGGAAGGAAAACTTGGATTATCTTTTGATAAAATGAGTAGTTCTGACTTTATTGCTAATGCAAATAAACTTCAGGAAATGGTTCTTGCATATAATTTTAACAATTGGTTTAGAAATTTCTGCTTAAATAAAACGCCTATGAAAGCTATGACAATTGAGACAATTCGTACAAAGCTAATTAAAATTGCAGCTAAAATAGTTAAGGGTGGAGGGTATTTGAAATTTAAATTATGTAGTAGTTGTCCTTATAAAGAAGACTTTTGGAAAATAATAAATAGCATCGAATCCATACCAATGCTGATTTGAGTTATTAATCCGTGCATTGAACTACACTTTTTTAATAAAAGCCGAGTTATCCACAATTAACGTATAGAAAAGATAATTATTTTTCGTTTTTAAAGATTTTTTCATGACAGTTGTGGATAACTTATTACATTCAATTGATAGATATTTCAATGATCTCATAAATGGAATATTAATCCACTGGATTTCCTAGCTTAAACGAATGTAGTTTTAAAAGAATACAATTGAAAAAGGACTAAAAAGCGACACAAGGGCAGAACCAACCCATTTTTAAGGATATAAATATATTATGAGCTAAGAAAATCAAGAATTACTATAAAATTTTTAAAAAATCAATTCAAAATTGAAATGAACTCAAAATTTATGGTTAAGTTGAAATAATAACCATAGTATTTGAGTTCATGAATAATTCGGGCTAAAATAAATAATATTTTCACTGACAGTATTAATACTATATTCTAAGCTTTTATTATTATTTACAAAAAGGTCCATGGACTTGCTGAGAAAATGTTCATATTTTCCTTTGGAGTCCCACAGATGATCCTGCTCAGTAAAGTATTGTAAGGTAATAATCATGTAAAACTGAATTTCTTTTGGACTCATTTTACTTAAAGATTCTAGGACTTCTGGTAATATGGTAATATTCTCAGGATATCCCTTTAGATAACCTTCCTTGTTTAACCCTTGTAGATTAATCTTCCTATAAAGGTCAAGCATTTCGTTAACACTAGCTTCAGGATTATTCGCTAATATGTTTAAACACCAGGATGAAAATTGATGGAATTTTATTATTGCAATCTCTCTCAAATCAGGAAGGTCATTTTCAATTAAGCTTTTTATATGTTTCAATGATTTGGCCTGTCCAAGTGCTATTCCATAATTTACGAGAACAGATATGCTATTAGAATTTACGATATTTCTTTTGCTCTTAATTTCTAGTAGTT
>JACMJL010000131.1 GCA_014380625.1 Clostridiaceae bacterium | reverse complement strand
TATCTAGATGAAATCTACGACAAAAGTGGGAAGCTAAAGAATCCAATTGAAGGATTTGTAAATCCCATTAGTGGCTTATATCCAGTGGACTTTGATTCAAATAAAGTATATGAATTATTGGCATATCAAAAAATAGCTGGAAGATACAATGCAGACTCTTTAGGTTATGTTATGAATACTTTAAAATGGAAAGATAATATGTTTGTTTTAGATAATCAGAATGTAGCTATTTGGGGATCCCAAGGATAGTTGTGAAATAGGAAAATGAAAACCCAGAAAGGATTCAACATCCCTCTGGGTTAAAATTGTACTCAGCTACTTTTTTACTTATACAAAATTTTACGGATTGTTTCTATAGAAAGGCAATATTCTATTGCTAGTGCTTCCATAGAAATTTGATCTCTAGTAAATTTCTTTTGTATTTCTTCATTGCGCTGTTCATAATAGCTTCTGGCGCCGGAGCCTTCGCCCCATTTTCTACGTTCATTATTTTTAGGGATATATAAGGCTTTTCCCTGCGCGTACTTTTGAACTTCCCGGAGTAACTCATCTGGCAATATATCGGAAGCATTAAAATATTTCATACATCTGCCTTCCTTAACTATTCTGTTTCAAAAATTCATCTAAGTTTTGAAATTTACGAATTTTCACACCATTTTTTTCGATTTCAGAAACAATATAGTTCTCAAGCTCTTCTGCACGCTTATGGAAAATTCTTAAGTCTGCAGGATCAAAAACATCCATCAGATTCACTGTTTCCAATCCAAATTCCTCTCTTGCCCAGTCAACCTCACGCTGCATTGAACATCCCCAGGCAAAACAGTTTACTGAATCCTTCTGGTCGCAATAATAATAAATTCTACGGAACCAATAAGAGCCTTCCTGGTACCATCCTGCCAATTCTTCATAATTATATTCTCTTATCTTTGTTTCCTTCTCCACTTTTCTCTGATTAAAGAATTCACGAGTTGTTCCCACCATCTTATAACATAATTCTTTGGTTTCCTCTATACCTTTTGCCATAACAATATTCTGGTACATAGAAATAAACCCATCTGGAAGGTCTGTCATCTTGCTTAGCACTGTAATCTGATTTTCTGGTCCGCTTTGAAAATAAGTTCCGTTTACAGTAGCAACTGCTTCAGCTAAATAAGCCACAATGTAGCCACTAGCCTTCCGTATGCCACTGAGTGATTTTTCATAAAGCATGTTTTGTAACAATTCCATTGCCATGTTTATCTTTTCAAGTCCCTTCCTGTAAGTAAGTTCAGAATTATTCAGATTATTCTTTAACTGTTTCTGTAATTTTAGAAAATGCTCTTTATCTTCTTCTTTTCTTGCATATAAGATAACGCCATCCCCCAAACAGGTTGCAAGGCTTTCATTTAAATTGGCAATTCCTTCTACCCTTTCCCAGGACATAGGAAATAAATCATATCCAATACCATCAATTATAAATGTCTGTGATAATTGGTAGCCTCTATCCGTAGCTGGAATGAAAAAATTAAAGGCTATGTCCTCTCCATCCGGTGCTATCTTCCAATGCTCATGTCCTATTAATAAGCATATATCCTTCGGATATTCTTTCTTGATTTTATCTATTGCCCAATCATTCAACTCTTTACTAAGATATTTCATTTTCATATCCTCCTATCTCATTTAAGTAAACCAAGGGGACGGGGTTGTTGACACTATCCCCTTGTCATTTAGCTATTTATATAATTTAGGAAATTCAATTATAGTAAATATCCACACTTTCCATTGACCATTTTCTTTTAAAAGTTCTACAGCTCCCTTTGATACATCTGCTTTTTCGATCTTCCCATCAGAAGAGATAAACTTCAATTTAACTTCATAATGATATCTTACTTTATCTTCATTCTCTCCGTACACGTTTTTATCTAAAGAAAAATCTGTAACCTGTGCGGTATAATTACCAGCATCACAGATTCTCGTAGTTACCGAATTGAATGTATTGGCTGTAATAGCTTCATACCCTTCTTTTGTCATTAAAGGTTCTATGTTTTTATCAAGGGACTGATAAATCTTCATATATTCTTCACTGTATACATTTGTGGTATAAAATTTCTTAAACTCAGCAACTTTTTTTGCATCTACTGTATAGATGTTTCTAACAAATTCTTCAGCAAGGGCAACTGGTCTTTTTTCTTGTGTCTTTGATTTTGAAGTGTTTAATGCTATTCCTAAGCCACCTATAATAACTACGATGATAGCACCTAATAATATATTTTTAATATTTACCTTCTTATATTTTGAAATCATAACAATTCTCCTTTTTATTTCAGAACTATTCATAACCATTGATGTAGTACCCATAAGTCTATTGCCTTTACCACCTAACTCCAATACTCTAATTATTGCGTTTCCATATTGAAGGTTTTTCCCATCCTCTAAATAAGAAATAGCTTGACCATCACAGGAAATTTCACAGTCTTGTCTCATTTTATGGAAACCATATATCAAAATTGGATTAAACCAGTAAACCCTAGTTAATAAAGTTACGATCAAATTAATAAATATGTCCCTACTTTTAAAGTGAGTTAACTCATGCATTATAATATACTTAAACTCCTCATCAGAAACATTGGCTGCTACAATTACTGGAATTAATATCTTTGGTTTAAGAATCCCACATAAAGAAGGACTACTTATTTTTTCAGAATAGGATAGTTCTACCTGAGTTCTTATATTCATAACTTTCATACAAGTATATAAAATTTCTTTATGTCCACTGTTTATATCTTTTATAGAAGAGTCAACAATACTTTTAAGTTTTTTATATCCTATACCTAATTCCCCTATTAATAATAGAGTTCCAAATATCCATATGAAACAGAACACTTTTTCAATATTAACTTTACTTATTAAAGGTAGGCTCCTAACACTATTACTTGGACTTATTGATGTTTCACCATCCAAATCTGTAGTTTCGAGTTGTTTTGAAGGATTTATTTGTGTGTTTGTATTTGTGATACTCTGTACATAAGAATTTGTATATATATTAGAAATATTTAAAGGGGATTGTGGTCCAACAGGAATTATTAGTTTTATGAGCAATATTAGCCATATATAATAGTGAAAGGTAGAATTTAATTTATCTCTAAATATACTTTTAATAATTAATATGATTATTAAAATTAAGCTACCAATTAAGGATGAAAGTAGAATCAGCTCAAAAACATTTAAAATACCCATAAACCTCAACCTTCCTTTTTACTTGATTGGTTTAGTATGTTTTTCAATTCATTTATATCCATTTCAGATATCTCCTTTGATTCAACAAAGTTTAAGAGCATTGATTTCATAGAACCATTAAATACTCTATTAATAAAGGACTGACTTTCTGATTTTATACATTCCTCTTCTGCCAACAAAGGAAAATATATATATTCAGTACCTGATTTATTAAACCCAATTGCATTCTTATTTAATAATCTGTTAATTAGAGTTTTAACCGTAGCAGGTTTCCACGCTGCTTTATCCTTTAATTCCTGAATAATATTGATTGATGTTATCTCAGAATGATTCCATATTATTTTCATTACTTCCCATTCAGCATTTGATATTTTTGGAATTTCACCCATTATTATTCTACCTCCATTTCGTTTACGTTTGTAATTGCTATCTTAAGTTTACAACTGTAATTTGGATTAGTCAACATATTTTTACAATTTTAGTATGTTTTTTTATTCATGAAAAACACCTGTATTTGATAACATTACCAAATACAGGTGTTTTAATAACTCATAACTCATGTGACTGTCACCAACAATAGACTCCTTGCTAACTACTCTCCTATCTGGTTTTGACACTTCAGCGTAGCACTACTACTGTCCCAAAACCGAAGGATCCTTTTTAAATGGGCACAGTAGTAGTAGCGAAGCGAATTGCGCAGAACCTGATGATGTATGTATGGTAAATCTCAACCGCGGCGCAGCGCCGAGGTATAAAGGCCAAGGAGTATATTACTGCTCTTTTAATCTATGTAAAATTATACCATATTAAAAATGTAAATTCAAGTTATATATTATTAATCTTGTATCACCGCTATAGCCGCAGCAATGACCTCTTTATACCTTTCAGCATTAACACTTTTTGCCCATGCTGCCATTCCTGATATTTCATTTTTCACTTTTGAAGGCACAGTTCCAGTAAGTTTTAATTTATTGGCATTATGAACAGCCGCCCTAAAGGCTCGTATCCATTTTCTAGGTACACCAAGTTGTTCACTATTAATAACAATTCCCGTAATGCACTGACGATTATTTTTTCGTAAAAATCTGGTTTTAGTTTTATTGAGTTTAAAACCTTCTTCATTTACTATTTTTGAAACCAAACCACATAATTTCCCTTCATCCATATAATTCTCTTCTTTCAAACTAAAACTCATATCATCTGCATATCTTGTGTAAATATAGCCGGTTCTCTCTGCTAAGCCACTTAATCTTCTATCAAGTTTCACACAAATTATATTAGTAATCATAGGACTTGCTGGAGAGCCTTGGGGCAGGATTCTTGGTGATGTTTTCACATATCTTATTTCTCCCCTGACCTCTATAGCCATACGTTCACAATAGGTACAAAGCATTGCTAGCAAGGATGAAATATAGCCAGAGTACCCAAAAGCCATGAACATGCCTCTGACTCTTTCAAAGGTAATAGTAGGAAAGAAATTCTCCAGATCCATGTTAATTAATAAGGTGTGTTGTCCAATATGGGCCTGTGCTCCCGAAACAACGGATTTTCCCTTTAAAAAGCCATGTGCATACTCTGAAACGGTTAGTTTAGATAAAATTTCCTCCAAAATCTTTCGTTGAATAGTTTTCAACATTGGTTTTGGAGCCGCTATATTTCGAACTCCGCCCCTTCTCTTAGGCACCGTATATCTATGATAGTGATCAACAGAAATTACATCCCTATGATAAACTAAGAATCTTAGCTGTTTATACTCCACGCCAAGAAATTCTGCCAGCTCTTTATCAGTTTTTATAAGAGGCAATCCCTGTGTAGATAATTTATTATCATCACTTGACCTATCCTGCAGCAGTTGAGAGTATCCTTTTCCAATAAACAAAATTTCTTCAGCTCTTTTTTTCTGCCATATTTCTGCTTGTTGTTGTTTTTCAAGCTCTTTCCGTTTTTTTCTTTCGCTACGTCGAGTTATGGACTCCTCCATGATTTTTTTAGATATATCCAACCTGATTTTATCTACATCCCAGGTCTCATCATATTCTTTTCTAAGTTCCTGGAATCTTTTATTTATTTCATCCTTTTGCTCATATAACTTTGCAATATTATCAATTATTTTTTGGTATTCCTTTAAAAGAGTTTGCCTTTCCTTATGTTGTTCCGGTGTTTCGTCATCTTGCCTTTCGTAAGGCGTAGGTAAATCCTTTGGCCAAAATCCATATTCCTGCATCTTTAACAGAGTAAATTCCTTTTTACCCATGTTGTTCACGCTTTCTCTGTAGTCTGCTTTTTTGTTTTGCAAAAGTTCATTATTCTCTGTCATAACAACATCTCCATAATATCATTCATTTTATATTCACAATCCGGTTTTAAATTAAGCTTTGAAAACTTTGAGTAAGTCACGTATAAAGCAAGAATATGAGAACAAGGCGCTGAGATATTCCTAGGTCCCTTATTGAATTCTCTACATTTACATTTTACCTTTGAAATCTGTCCGTCCTGATCTATGATTAACTGGGTTTCTGTTAAATCATGCTTTCTCGAGAAATCATCTGTACCATTAAATCTCCAGTTTCTATATTTAGTATTTGGAATTTTAAAAGATTGTTTGGCAACAAAGGATTTATCCTGAGTGACCATAAGATTAAAATGTTCCAGACCCACCTCCAGGTGTTTCTCAACTTCTAACTCTATATCAGTGGTCTCATATAGTTCTTTAGCAATAGGAATATTACATAATTGTCTAAACCGAATAGTCTCACTTATAGCATCATAATACCCTTCACCTCGTCGGAAAAGCATACCCACGCCTGCTTTATTGGCACCTTTTGAGGTTTCCCTTAAGCTGTGATAGATACTTTCCATAGATAAAAAGCGACCTTCTTTAAGTAGTGGATAAACTTCCTCATAGTTTCCATCACCAATATATCCACCTAAAATATTAAATGCAGTTCCCTTCACCCAATCATTGGAAGACCAAGAGGAAAAACCAATGGTCATTTTCATTGTTCCTAGATCTGCCATGATAAACTGAGGCATTCCAAAACCAAGTAATCTTATCTTAAAGGTTTTTGAAATAGGGATTATCTTTTCAATGACCAGCCAGCGCTCTCTTCCCCATATCTTCTCTTCCCGACTTTTTTCACCAGTATAAACCCCTTTAAGGGTAAGCTCCTTACCAAAAGGTTCAAACACAATTTTCACTGGCTTTCCTGGCTCTAATATCCATTTCATATATCTAGGGCTGATTTTAGCCTTATGTCTTCTTAAAAAGGAACATATATCATACATATCCACAGGTGCCAGTTCAATATCTATTCCTCCCAGACTTGCCGCTGATGACACTTGATTAAAGCCTTTAATCCAAGTTTCTGGGAGATCTATTTTCTTTTCAAGATGCTCCGGCATTATACCTGTATCTACTGCAAATCCCCCAGGATTTATAGATAACTCTACCTTTGTATAGGTACGAAACCTCTCCATTTCCTTAGCTAATTTAGCTGAAAAATCTATATTTGTAGTTCCTAACTGGGGTTTTTCAAGTAAATCGAACTCCTCCATTGCAATAGATAGGCATCCATAGGTAGATTCATCTATAGAAAACGCCTCAAAGGAAACTTGGTCAGGATGCACCGTTATAACCGGATCCAATACCATCCAAAGGGAAAGATCCCTCTCTCTTATAAACTTCCAGAAAGCTCTTTCTATTTTGTTATAGTCCTTCCAAACATCATAGCCATCAATTTCCTTTTTCAGCTCACTTTTAACTTGGTTCAACTTCGTAATATCTGCATCATTTTGTATTAGTTCCCTTATCAACTCCTTCATATCTTTTTGTAAGTGATCTCTTACTCCTGGTGCATATTGTTCATGTTTTAGCATTCGCCTTTCAATTTCCTCATCAAGCCAAGCAAAAAATTCAAGTCTCTCTTTCTTTTTCTTCCCCATATCTGACACCACAATACTGCGCAACATAAGCATTGCATCACGGAAAATAAGAGGATGTTTTAGCTTCCCAGAAAAGGATACCTTCTCTTCCCTAGAAAGATCAGTACTAAGTCCAAGGATTGTCTCATCTCCTTGCATGGAACACATTGAGGGACTTTCATATTGATAATTAACTTTCACTTAAGCATCACCTCCCCTCTGATTTTAGCAAGAGCAACCAGGGCTCGTTCTGAATCTATAATGATATTAGAGCCTCCTATATCCAGTAATAAACCTTCAATTTCTTCTAATTTCTGTTTATATTTATGGGCAAATTTAGGAATAACTGCATAAACCCTATCCTTACTCTTAGAAACTTTATTGGGCAGTAATAAGAGAGTTTTTAAGTAATACATAAAAATTTCCTGATTTCCATTTCCAAAATTATTAAGGATTTTGTTAGTCTTATCAGATATATAAACTTTCACTTCTGTGGAACTATGTTCTAGCATTTGAATTATAAACTCTTTAGGGATTATATCTCCGTAAATTAGGTCTAGTTTTTTTAGTCCAAAGGAGTAGGCTTTACTTACTGGAGAGTCAATAATCATAAGATGCAAGGGTTTTTGTTTTTCTGGTGGCATACTTTCAAAAACCTCTTCTGCCTTTTTATTAAGCACAGTTACTTCTGACTCAAACATAATTAATAAGGTTGCAAATCGATTGTTAAGTTCTTTACTATTTTCTAGGATGATACTAAATAATGTTTTAATCATCTTAGAGCTACCATGCTCCAATATATCTATAATTTGAGAATCTGTTGGTAGATTTCTGTTCTTCATCGACTCTAAAACAGAAATAATTCTTTTAACTCTTGAGGAAACCACCTTTGTTACTGATTGTATAACGATTTCTGAGAGTAAAGACTTAAGTTCTTCATAAGGAACGGAAAAAATTACTTCTTCTATAAATGTTGCAATCCAAGTTAGTAACTTTGGTCCATTAAGTGTGGTAGCAATTAGTTCAGCTATTAATTTAATTTTATCAGCCTTCATAACCTGCGGTATTTTATTGGTGGAAATTGAAAGCACCTCTCTGACATTCTCATCTAGATTAATATTTAGTTTCATGAACTTACTTGCTCTGATTATAATTTGCCTAATAAACTCCACATATTGATATCCCTCAAAAGAAATCAGATTTTGCTTCAACAATTCTACCCATTGTTGAAGATTATCCAAAAAGAGTAGATCTGCTATATCTGAAGCCGAAAACAATCCATTTGTTCTCTTAAAAAATTCCATGGCTTGGTCACAGATTCCTTTATCACAAGAACCAATTAAATAGATCATTAATTCCGCATCAAAGGTATTTAATTGCTGGAGCTTGTTTTTAAGAATATCCTTAAACATTTCAGCCAGTGGTTCATAGTCTACAAGTGTCAAATTGATTAACTGCTGATATCTTATATTTTCTATATATTCCTGGGCTTTTAAAGAGTGCTTTAACATATAATAGCAGGGTTTTATCACTTGCTTTATCTGTGCTTTAGTGGCGATATCTGCTACCTCTTCAAGATGATTATCCCAGATATCCTTCATAAACTCATACCGACCTTCCTGTTCCATAAGTTGGTCACAAGCCATCCAATTATGACGTTGGCTCCAATTTTCCCAACCAACCGGTGGTTTTTCGTTAAAATCCTGATATAAATAATATTTTAAAATCTCATTAAATTGGAAGTTACCTTTAAACTTACAATCATAGTCATATTCAGTGTAGCTAGTTAATAAGTGCCTCATAGCTTCCATGAATTTCTCCGGGTTATTCTCAGCATAAGAATTAATAATCCTTATTATGTATCTATTTAAATATTTTAAGGCTTTAATTCTACCACTGCCCTTTAAATTATAAGTTAATCTAGGTGCATCCAAATAATAGGCAATTTTTCCAATAACATCAGCTAATTCATATATTTCAGCTTCCTGAATGGTGTTTTTAAAGTCAACAAGATTTAATCTCACTCCATCAGAATATGGTCCTACTTCATATCTCCTAGGGATTTCAGATTTTACGCTTCTACTGATATTACGGTCATATCTCCAGTAATAATCCCTTAGCAAACCAGAATTGGCATACTTTCTATAAGCAGAACCCTCAAGGATTTTATCAGGGGGAATATCCTTGCCATCTATACTTGTAAGATGTAAATCCATCCGTGACAGGTATTTACGTATCCACCTTGTTCTATTAGCCTTTAAGCTCTCATCCAAAGTATTTAAATATATCTTTATACATCTCTTTACGCCTTTTATATAGTTATCCTCCGCCCACTTCATTTCAGCCTCTAATAAATCCTTTGCTTCTTTAATCAAAATGGACTTCTTGGTTTTTGCAAGTTCCAGAAATAAACCTGATATTACTTCAGTACTTCCCATATCTAAAAGTAGGATATAAACTTCTTTTGGAGGATCCATTATGAGTAATTCTGTCAATCGCTTTTTTCTAATATAAATATTAGGATGGCTCATTATATCAGTGATGAGTTCAGAATATCGAGTTGACTTCCCAAATAACTTTAAAACTTCATTTGGGTCTTTTGCCAGTTTGAAGGCCTTAAAATTAATATTTTGAGTCTCTATTTTTTCAGTGTACTCAGCATAGGATGGTGAAATAGAATAGGGGAAAATCACCTGGTTTTCAGGTTCTAGATTTCGAAATTCTTTGATCATATATTTGTTATCAACTCTCCAAGACCAACTATAGGATATGCCTTTTTTTAAATACATAGCTGGTACCTTATTCCTTTTTGTGCCGTAACCACTTTCCTCTATTATTTTTACAGCTTTAAAGGAAGGTAAATGTCCTTGCTTTCCTTTGAATACAGTATAGCTAGTATACCTGACAGCATCCTGAAGCATATTATAACTGGCTTCTTTTATATCTCTAAACTGATGTCTACCATAAAGAATTAGAAAGCTTGGATTATTATTCTCATCCCATCCCCATAAAACCACATTTCTTAATGGAGCATATCCCTTCTTCCATATTTTTTGAGGTGCCTCACCCATATCACTTAAACCTCCTTTATTAAACTCCTTTTTATTTGACACTGGATATACAGTGTTAATCCTTTTCTTCCCTTTAAATAAAGATGAAATTAAACTGAAAAACCATTTCTTTATAGATTTCAACATAATAATAACCCACCTTAATTCTATAATTTAATAATGTATCTCAATATTTTTACATTAAGTTTATTATTTGGATAATTTTTCAATTAATTATAACATTATTATGAAGCATCAATCAATAAAATGTCACAAATAACTCATAACTCATGTGCCTGTCACCTTATAAACTTTATAAAAAGCCGCAGGTGGTAACCTGCGGCTTAAAATTCTTAATTTTTATATATATTCCTATGAGGGAATAAAGTAGATAAATCAAATTTTTTTGATTCCTTTTATGATGTAGCAGGAAATGCCCCAATGATAAAAGAATGTCCTGTAAATTATCTTTATTTAGTACATATAGTTTAAAGCTTTAAAATATTATATCTTTGTACTAACAAGCCGCAGGTTACAACCTGCGGCATAAATTATATTAGAATGCGCCCGAATCTCCACCACCACCTGCTGAACCTCCACCATCTCCACCAAAACTACCGCCACTATCTCCCCCAAAACTACCACCGCCACTATCTCCAAAAAAGCTACTTCCGCTACCTGAATCACGGTTAGAATTATACATATTATGACTTACAGCTTCCCACATAATGTAGTTTGTATAAAAACTATAATCATAGTCAGACTGAATATTTAATTTTTCTGATATTAACGCTAATTCCTTCTTATCTAATTCTAAGGCTATAGAATAAATCATAGCGTCATTTATATCCGTAACCTTATGTACTTCTTCAGAAAATCTTTCAGAAAGAAATTTCCTATAAGCTAACCACTTGAGCATCTCATTATATGTCTCATTAGAAAATACCTTTCTATTTTCTATTATAGTAAAATACCCCAGAGCATTAACTTCATTTTCAACACATTTTTTCCACTCAGTAAAGTTACGGTTGAAATCCATTGTTCCCCTACTAGATTTCACACTTTTCTTTATATCCTTAAAGCTAAAGCTTCCTTTCTTTTCATAAGTACTCATCCAATCAATGAAAAAGTTCAAGTGTTCTGAGTTATGAAGCTGCTTGCTGTTATCTCTGTAGAACCTTAATTCATCACCTTTTTTTAAAACATCTTTCTTAATGCTATAAAAACCTAAGTTAGAAAGATAGTAAATAGTCGCTGGTATAGCAAGATTGGAAATTATCTTTTCATTATATAAATAATTCACGAAAGCAGGTGACAGTTCTTCTGGCTTTTCACTTAAAGTATTACCTTTAAAAAAATCATAACTTGATCTATATTCTGCTAAGGCCTCATTAAACTTTTTGTTGTAATTAGCAACAAGAAAAATAATACCTACTATGCCTACCCCAATAAATATGAAAATAACTGTACCACTATTAGTATCAGTATCCATATTAGTTATATTAATAGCATTTGTATTATTGTTAAAGTTATTGTTATTGTTATTGTTATTGTCAGCAATAATGCCTTGATCCTTTATAAAGTCTGGTTGAAACTTTAAATCCACGCCTAGTGTATCTGATAAATTGGCAACTTTAATATCTAAGCCTTCAACTTTATAACTTGAAGTAAATTGTCCACCGGTATTAAAGATATCACATTGAAGCTTATCTTTATTAAAGGTTGAATTTTTAAGCTTAATGTTAAGTAGAACGTCTTTAATAGGATGCTGATTTTCTACAGTATAGAACTTCCAATTTAACTCACTAAAATCACTGTTTTTTAAAACCGCTCCAATTATATTGTATTTAATTATAAATTGCTTTTTTTCATCATTACTTTTGTTAAAAATTTTTATTTGAGTATTACCTTCAGGGTGTATTAATTTATAGGTGTTATCGGTTTCTTCATCGCTGGCTAGCAAATTCGTGGTAATATTATTTGAATCTATTATAGATATCTCCTTTACCTCATAAGCCTTAGTCCCTTGAGTCTTAAGATTTCTATAAATACCAGTGATGCTTCCCTGAAAAGAGTAGTTAAATGCCTCCTCCACCTCAACAGTTGCATCTTCAGTAATCTCAGCCTTAATATTTAATTTTTCTATAGTGAAAATTTTTTCTATGGCAAATACTTTCACTGGAATTAAGAAGATAGTAACCACTAACCAAATCATTAGCATCCTTTTCAAATTATAACACCCTTTCTAAATATTGCTAAACCAATTATATCATAAAACTTATAATATCTCTGTAAAAAAATCCTGTAACTTTTCAGCTACAGGATTATATATTACTTCTTTTATTTTATTGATTTAAGTACCTCTTCATAGGATTCTACACCTACACTATTGGTCACCTGATTTCAATGCATTTTCGATGGATTTTAGAATTACTTTACTGCTATTTGTTGCTCCTGAAACGGTGTCAACTTGCAAACTTTGAGCCTTTAGTACTTTTTCGGTAATAACTTCTGCTGGCTTTCCTCTTTCATTTTTATGATTTAATATAATTATTTCTGTAATCTTGTGATCCTTAACTCTAACTGAGACTTTTGCCTCTACATAAATACCATTACAATAACCTATATATTTTCCATCAGAAACCTTTGATAAATTCACGCTACCAATTTTTAATTCTTTAATTATTTTCTTATATTTCTGAAGGTCAATTAAATACTTCACTGCAAAGATCCCAACAATTAAAAGCATAATACAAACCGAACTCAATACTATTTTTTTCACATTTGACATACCTAATTCTCCTTTACCTCTTTATAGACCGTAACAGAATTTCCAATCCATCTTCCATTGCTTAATTTTGAAAACCCTTATTAAAAAATACCCTTTCAACTGCATTAATAATTCCACTTTTACGAATTAAACGTTCTTTAATCCCCAAATTAAATATACCTCCAGTTTATTGAATATACCCACAGTATATATTACTTGACTATTATGTCAACTATAACCTTTAGAGTAAAAATAATCTAATTTGTTTTTTTCCGAACTTTATTTAAATGATAGGAATAAATAAAAATGGACTGTCTCAAAATAAAATAATTATTTTAAGACAGTCCATTTTTTCACTAAATAAAGTTCTATATTGGCATTTCTGAACTAGATACACTTTTATTTTTTGTTCGTTCATCATAATCATAAAGAAGATATGTGAAAAAAGTAAAGATTAACATAACTAAGCCAACAAATCTCCAGCCATTTTCAATGCTGGTAACCTTTAGAATTGTACCTGTGATTGCTGGTCCAATAGTGAAGCCTAATCCCATAATTATTGGCATAACTGCCTCCATTCTACCACGATGAGACGCAGGAGTATGATTTACAACAAAGGGACCAGAGCTAGTTGTAACTATTATTTCTCCTACAGTAATAATAAGCACAGAAATATATAGAAAAGGCACAGAACTAATAAATCCTGGCATTCCAAATCCTATAGTATAAAATATTCCACCAAGAAATATCCTACCTATTGATTTTTTCCCTGAGATTATCTTAACAATTATTGGAGTCATAGTTATCACTATGAAGGCATTAAAGCTAACTAGTGTGCCATAAAAGCCAGGTCCATTGTTAGGAACTATTTTAGAAATATGTAAAGGATATAAAAAACACCATTGTGAATATACAAAGTTATAACCAAACATTACCATTGCGAAAAGTATAAGAATTGGTCTTTCTAATAATACCTTAAGAATTGAACCTTCCACATGTTTTTCATGTTTTCTATCTTCTCCTAATTTCTCTTTTGTTTTATTAATAGATTCAGGAATGAAAATATAAGTTAAGAGAACAGCTATAAGGCTAGTGACTCCATCAAGTAAAAATAACAGCCACAAATAATTTTCTAATAATAAACCACCTATTATTGGTGAGATAGTAAAACCCACATTCATAGCCATATAAAATAAGGAGTAGGCTCCATCTCTAGTTTTAGGTGTAGTAATATCAGCAATTAATCCTCCTGAAGCCGGTCCTGCAATTCCCATAAGAAACCCTGCCAAAATTATCATAATCACTAAATAATTAGAAGTATCCAAACAAGCAGCTATTAAATAACTGATAGCTCCTAAGGAATTAAATATGATAATTATTTTTTTCCTTCCAAAGCAATCAGTTAGCTTGCCGCCTATCATTCCGCTAAACATAAAGAGTATACCTGAAGCAGATATTATATAGCCCGCATCAGTTTTATTAAAACCAATCTTTAATGTTAAGATTAGTGCTAGAAGAGGAAAAATAAAACTCCCTGCAGCATTTATCATCCTACCAAAAGCTAGTATATAAATTTCCCTAGACAATCCTTTGTATGGATTGAAGATTTTAGTAAATTTCATTTGTGTAATTTTTTCTTTCATAATGCAAACCCCCATGTAAATTTTCCTATGTAAGTCTTAAAAAATTTAAAGCCAAGCTACATACCAATATAGCCTGGCTTTAAAACATTATATCTTTGTAATAAAAAGCCACAGGTGACAACCTGCGGCATAAAATATAAACTTCTTAAAAAACAGCACATAGGTTATTTATGATTATTAAATTATTTTTATTGGAATTTCTGGTTGCTAATTTATTCATCATAAAGACCCCTTTCTTTTTTAATATAAAGACACTATACTTCAAATAAAATACATTGTCAACAAAAATTACAAAATACATTATCTATTCCCTCTGTTCTTAACTTCCAAGCTAGCTTACTGAAGATGGAATACTTGGAAATCACTATCACTAAACAGTAACAGGACAAAGAAAGAGATTGGTATACCTTTTTACTCAGATTATAGTATTTTTTTAATCCTAGCTTCTTTCAACCAAGCTGGAAATTCAGTTAATAAACGATCATATAAGTCCTCATCAGATATTTTATCCACATCATCTAAGGAAAAAAAGTTTGCATTATCCACTACCCTACCTGGCATGCTATCCAACTTTTCAAGTATTCCATAGTTTGCATTTCCAATTCCTACAAACTGCCAGAATATAGAATACTGCGATGCTTCAATCATAATTTTTTTAATTTCACTGTTTTTGCTAACCCCACCATCGCTAATAAAAACTACAAAGGTAGGATACTGACTTTTATTTTCTTTAGTGTAATAATGAATTACGTCCCTCATTACTGGTGGCTCGTCATTAGCCCCAAAGATTTTGCCCTTGAAAACTCCCTTTTTAGATTTATCTAGAATCTCTCTATGGATATAGTTTTCATAGTTATTTTCATTTACCAGAGGTAATCTGTGAAATCGATGATCAAACATCCACATATCTAAGTTTCCGTCATCGTCAAACTTGGCTGCCACTGCTGTGATACGATCTAATACGTTCTGAACGGTTCCTCTTTTGTAGCAACCATGCATGGAACCAGATATATCGAGAACAAGTGCTACTCTAGCCAAAACACCTGTTAGTTTTTTCTTTTCCAATATCACCATTACCTTTTTCTTCAAAAGATTGATTTTCGATAAATTTATCTTTTCTACCTTCTCTTCCTCCACTTGAATACCAAAGTTTTTACAGAGAGCTGCAAGTCCGCCACTGAACCCGCTTGCAATAGCATTAAACTTCCATTCCCCTTTATACAGATAAATTTCTGCTACCACAATAGCTGTTTCCACTGAAAACACTTCATTAATAGCATAAGTAAGTATTTTCTCACCTGTATCTTCATTTAATATGTGAAGGGTTAACCCCCTTACCTGTTTAAAACTTTGAGATCTTTCTTCACCATTATTTATTGTGAGGGTAAAAGCTATTTTTTCAACGTTTTTAGGAAGCTTCTCTAATTTTATTTTTAGTTGCTCCTTTGCATCAGCCTTATGAGGATTACTGTTATGTAGCACAGAGTCTTCTCCACCCAATGGGTTGTTATAGAAGATAAAATCTTCGTCTTTTGTTGTTTTCCCAGAAGAATCAAGAAGAAAGGCAGCAGAATCGATTTCAAAATCAGATGAATTCTCTTGAGAAATAACCTTCCAATACATTTCCACACTGAGATTTTTTATCTCTCCATGGTTTTTTGTAATATCTATTTTCTGTCCTTTTTGCACCTGAATTTCCATTCTAAAAAACCTCCAATAAAGCAATTTATCCTATTTTCCTCAAGTAACTTAACATATTATACCATATTAACCTTAGTCAATAAATAAAAACCGTTAGGTCATTAAGGTTTTTATGTTTCTAAAATCAGCCTCACCTTAATATAATTAGTGTAAATCAGTAAAAAGGTGGTCCTAAATAATTATATGGAAGAAGAAAATAAATCTTATAAGTTTCACTTGGGGAAATTAAAAGTTAATCAAATAATCGTTCTATTATTAATAGTAGTTATCTTGATAGCTACACTGTCCGGCATTATTCTAGGCAGCTACGCCCATGCAAGCAAAGTTAAAAACTTCCTTCAACAAGGTGATAATTATCTTCAGAATGGAAAATATGAAGAAGCTCTTCTTAGCTTTAATAAGGCAGTTTCAGCAGATTCCAAAAATAAGGATATTTATCTTGAAATTAAAGATCTTTATATAAAAGCTAAAAGACAAGATGATGCATTGCACTTTTTAAAATTAGCCTTGGTAAATAAAGTTGAGG
Source organism: Clostridiaceae bacterium (assembly GCA_014380625.1). GTDB lineage: Bacteria > Bacillota > Clostridia > Clostridiales > Clostridiaceae > JACMJL01. The sequence goes on along the minus strand of JACMJL010000131.1, from coordinate 18,888 downwards.
ACGAGGGGATTAAAAGAAATATTGAGAAAATAAAAAAGGGCTTTGAAGTAACAAAGATTGAACTTAGCTGCTATCAGAATGACAGTTTTAAACCCTCAGAAAAAGTTACTATGAAAATTAATAATGAAGAAATTAGTGTACAGGTAAAGTGGGATATTACAGTTATTGACACTACGCAGCTAATAGATGTGAGTATCCAGGGAACCTCTGAAGAATACGATAGGAAAGTATTACTCACAGTAAAAGTTTTAGCTAAGATCTTAGCAATTAAGGATATTAAAGCCACAATAACTCAGGGGCAGGCTTATACACTTCCAGCTAAGCTACAGGCGTCCATGAGTGATAACACTATAATGGACCTTCAGGTGACCTGGGATCCCATAGCTGTAGATAACAATAAGGTAGGCACTCAAAACTTTTTAGGAACTGTAGAAAAATATGAAAAGAAAGTACAACTAAATCTGACGGTGAACGCCAAACCAGTTGTTAAATCCCTTCTTAACGGATATGTTCAGAGGGTATATGAAGATGGCGGTAAGAGGTATTTAGAGTATGATGAGATTCAGTTTTTAAACGGTGATGCAGCAATTGCAGCAGCGAAAAAAAATGGAGAAACTGTTGATAATGATTATTATATAGTCAATAGTAGTAAAGCGTTAAAGACCTATGAGATATCAAAAAATGCAGCAATTACTTTAGTTAATCTTTTCCTAGAACAAACCCAGGATGACCTAAAGAATGTGCCTGTATCCTATGATCAGTTTAAAAACTATATTAATAGTGATAAGTCCTCTACATTGTGTAAAATTCAAACTGCAAACGATGTGGTATTAAAGGTAGATGGAGTTTATCTACCTTGATAGTAGCTATTTTTCTCCCAAGAAGCAGGTCAGAGGATTTAGGAAATAAGAGTATCCACTAAATCGGATACCCTTATTTTCTCTAGCTAGTTGTCAGTAACCCGTCCCCTTGTAATATGCCTTAAGAATTTCTTTCATTTCTTCAGTCAATAATTCTTCAGCTCTTTTAGTAATATATTCTGGTATCTCTTTATAATATGCTTCTGCAATACCACCAGCAATACATGCAAGGGTATCACTATCGCCTCCTATAGATATTGCATTTCTTATAGCATCCTCATAACTAGTGGATTCAAGAAAACTTCTTATAGCCTGAGGAATGCTCCCTTGGCAGGAAACATCAAAGTTGTACCAATTTCTTATACTATCAATGCTTTCACTGAGGACATATCCAAAGTTATCTTCAATATATTTTTTTATTTCATTCTTTTCTCTTCCATTTCTAGCCAGGAATATTGCAGCTGCGATAGCTTGTGCACCTTTTATACCCTCTGGATGGTTGTGGGTAACAATAGCACTTTCTTGTGCTTTTAGAAGAACCTCCTCAAGAGAATTAAAATAAAACCCAATAGGACTAACTCTCATTGCAGATCCATTACCATAGCTGTTATAGCCTTGCACAGTTTCAGACATTCCCCACCTTTTGAAACCTTCACCAAAGCCTACATTAGGATATTTCCTAAACCAGTATTTGTAGCTTTCATAAAAAGGCTTTTTATTTATAATGGAATCCATTGTAGCAATTGTAAGCACAGAATCATCTGTAAATCTTGACCTTGGAGAGAATAATTCAAAGTTCTTTGTTTTTATATTATGCCACTCGTAAACAGAACCTATTATATCTCCAGCTATTGCTCCTAGCATCTTTATCTCACTCCTTCTTATATACACTGAGTTCTTTAACTTATAAGAGACCCTATTCAATGTCCATCTGCAATTATCCTTCAGGATTCACATATTTCTTTCATACCATATATAATAAGATAAATAGAATTAACATACTTATATTGTTGTCAATAACCCCGTCCCCATGTCATTTTAGTTTAACCATTCTTCTAATGTAATAAATTACAGTTCCAAACACTCCCACTAGAAATACAGGTAAAGACCATATTCCTAAGCCTTTATTATTACCTAGCCCTATCTGTATCGATATATATGTTATATAGGAAAACACAGCTACCAGCTGAAGTGTTATCCACAACATTAAAGTTCTAGCATTTTTATATTGGGCTGCTGCATTTTCAACAGTAATGGTTACAGTATAATTATAATATTGTGGAAATGCTGATAATATTGTCAACAACAAGTAAAGTGCGGTCATTATTACAGGTAACATTAATACAGAATTCTTGCTGCCCCATGAATCTACCTCTCCTAAAACTCCAAAATGAGTTGGTATTTTATCTGGTATAGAAGTCCATTCTGTAAATAAATATATCCAAAACATAACTAGTATTACGAAGGAAGCTACTCCTAATATCCTTTGAAAATTTGTCCTCTCAACTTTTATACTTGGTCTTTGGCTTGCTGCTTTATTCATATTAATCCTTCCTCTCAACTTAATATCCTAATAATACATTTTCTACTTGAATAAAACTATAGTTAGCGTATAAAACCTATTGAAAGTTGTTTTAAATGTCTGAATTTCAGTCTGAAAGTTATTATTTATTTACCAAACAAAACCTACCATACTTCATATTAGAAGTATTAACTATTTCATGATTTTAAAAACAAACTTTATACAAAAATATAGTATAATAATATTAAAGTGAGTCAAAAAAAAACAGGAGTTGAACCTATGAAAATACTAAAGACAATTACTTTTTGGATAATTTCTCTAATTTGTATACTTATATTATCAGTAGGCTGTATGTACTTGATAGGAGCTATTCAAGGAAATTTATTTTTACCTAAAGAGTATATTATTTGGATTTTTAAATATCCTTTTTCAAATTTAGTGTTTATTTATGAGTTCTACATTATATTTGGATTTGTTTATTTTTTCAACAAGGATTTTAAAACTTTTATATTATGGGTTATTACTTTAAAAAAAAGCTTTATCAAAAGGAATAAAATATCATTTCTTTTTACTTTCGTTGCACTTAATATACTTCTGATATACACTATATTTTTTAATGTTACAGTTATAACCAATAATAAGATAATAGAGTATACATTTTTATCACCACTGGGCAAGGAATATCTATACAAGGATATTGTAAAAATTGACGCAGGAGTTTACGGTAACAAAAGACGTTCTCCTTTTACACATTATTTAAAGGGTGATTTTTATTATATTATTCAATTTAATAATGGGACTAAAATTCATTTAACTGATGTGGGTGGAAATAAAAATAATGGTGACTCCCGCTTTATTATTGAAAAACTTGACAGTGAATTTGTAAGCATGGGAATTTCTAAAGTATCAAGTATGGATAACTTTCAATACTGTACCCAGCATTTAGACAAAATTTATACTGATAAGATACGAAATATATTATTAAACATTAAATAATTGAAATAAAAGGAGAAGTTAATGCAATCTTAATGGCAGACATCATTTGTTCCATTATTATATATTTTGTTAGCTTTATAGTTTCAGGAAATTTTTGGAACCAACACCGTCGCCTTTTTGATGACTTGAAACAGTTTGGTAACACAGTTTTATGGCTTAATATACTATTTCTTTTTTTCTTGTCATTAGTCCCCTTATTTACAAAATGGGTCATTCAAAATCCCAAGAGTGTTGTCCCCGCAGTTGGAAATGAACATGAACTTCAACATGAGCATGTTAGGAGATTCAGAAAACCACGAAAACTTATGGATACATAGAAAAAAGGATGAGTTTAGCTCATCCTTTTTTCTTTATTTAATTATTACTCTATGCTGTCTTAACTTCAGGTTCAGCAGAAACTGCTTCATCAGTTACTTCAGTATTAAGTTGATCCTTAAATTCTACTACAGTTGCGTAGACTTCATCAGCTTTATCATTTATTTTTAATTGTTCATCTAATGAAAAGTCCTTTATTGTAATTGTATCTCCAAATTCTTTTTCTGATACATCAACACTTACTGAATCAGGCATTAAAGCCATTTTTCCGAAAACTTCAATGTCAGATTTAAGAATCTGTAATTGAAGTAATCTTGAAATAAGAGTTTCTTCACCCTTGAAAGAGATAGGTAATTGTAACTTTATTTCATGATTTTTTGAAACAAGTTGTACATCTATATGATTAATTTTTGCAGTTACAGCATGCCTTTGAATTTCTTTTATAAATCCAAATTTCTTATCTTTCCCTAATGCAACCCATACTTTTGCGTTAGAACCATGTTGTACAAGTATTTTTTTAAGGGGTAGAAGTTCGAACTTCACAGAAGTTGCTTCCTTAATACTATCCCCATAAATTACACCTGCAATAAATCCATCTTCTTTAAACTTTTTATTTTCAGCGGTTCTTTCAAATGCATTTAAAATAACTTCTTCCATAATAATTAACTCCTTTTGGCTTATATAGCCATCGTGTTTATTATCTTGCATACCTATGTTACCAATAATAATTTCTAAAGAAACTTATGATAAACTTTTAAAGAATTCATTTTTTAACCAACAGCACTTGAAAATTCAATATACTTATATTAAACAACCAGCACTCCTACCCAAAAGATAACACGTGTAATGTAAAACATAATTATAGTATAGCACAAATCGTAAAAATTAGCACCTTTGTGTCGTAATGTGTCTTTTTATTCTATTTGTGCTATACAAATAAAGTTGTCAAGAACCCCGTCCCCATGACAATTTTGGCAATCTAAAAAAAGTTAAGGCAGCTCCAACCAAACAAATTATTGCGGCAGCTATATATACAGTTTTCATTCCATATATGAAAGCATCATTTCTTCCAATCACATAATCTGTTACATGATATCCAAGCTTAAAACTCATTCTACTATATAAAAGAGTAGTAGCTAAAGCTATTCCGCATACCATTCCCAGGTTTCTGATAAGTGCATTTACACTTCCAGCAATTCCAAGCTTATCCTTTGGTACTGTAGACATTACTAAGGAATTATTAGGTGATTGAAATAATCCATTACCAATTGACATAATTGCTATAAATATTACCATACTTAATTGGGTAGAATTTTCATTTAAAGTTGACATTAATAATAAGCCTAAACTTGTGAGCACTAATCCAATAAAAGTTAAAACTTCTGACCCAATCTTATCAGATAAATGTCCACTAGCAGGCGCTACCACTGTCAAAATCAAAGGGTAAATCATCAAGATCAATCCAGTATGAGCTGGAGAAAAGGACATAACATCTTGAAGATAAAAGGGTTGAATAATATTCATGCAAAATATTGCTACAAAAGATATAAATCCACAAAATATACTCAAGGAGAATAATTTATTCTTAAAAATTTCAAGTTGTATTAAAGGGTCAACTCTCTTATTTTCCACCATAATAAATGCTATAAAAGAAACAACAGCTATAAAAAAGCCTAATAAAATTATTGGGTTCATAAATCCAACACTCTGTCCTGCACCTAAAGCTACAAATAAAGGAACTATGGTAAACATAAATAGTACAGCTCCTACTCCATCCAACCTTCCCTTTGCTGTTTTGTGACCTTTAGGTAGTAACCTAAAAGCATAAAATAAAGTGACCAGGCCTATAGGTGCATTTATTAAAAATATATATTCCCAACTAGCTCCCTCGACAATAAATCCACCTAGTGCTGGTCCTACCAGAGCACCTAAAGCTACAGCCGTTCCTGTAAGACCAAGGGCTTTTCCTCTTTCATTTGCTGGAAATATTTCAGTTATAATACCTTGACTATTAGCCATACACCCAGCGGCTCCAATTGCTTGTATTACTCTTGCTATAATTAATATTGGAAGTGAACTTGTAAGTCCACATAGCAAAGACCCAAATGTAAATAATGCTAATCCAAACTTAAATACCTTTGTTTTTCCAATTATATCTCCTAGTCTTCCAAAGACTAATATAGTTGCTGCAATAATAATTAAATAACTTGTCACTACCAATTGAATATTGGCTGTTGTTACTTGTAAGTCCTTAGCCATCTTAGGTAATGCCACATTTACAATACTACCATCCAGAGTTGCCATAAAAGTTAGCATTAAAACTATAATCAATATTCCCCATCTGCTTCTCTCATTTGTTGATTCCATATTTTAAATTCCTCCTCATACTTTCAAGCTTTTTACATTACTTAAGATCTTTTTTAAAGAATTCATAGTAATAAGCTTATCTTCTTCATTTATATCTTCAGTTATCAAAGCCACCATATTTTGAATTTCCTCATGAACTTTAGGTATTATAACTTTAGCTTTTTCTGTTAAATATAACTCATAGGCTCTAGAATCCTCTTTATCTTGTCTCTTATATATGTAACCAATGGTTATTAGTTTTGTGATAGTTCTAGCGGACATAGCCTTATCGCAACCTAACTCCTTACTTACTTTATTTTGACTAATGCCTTCATTTTCATCTAGTATAAATAGATAAGGGTAACTTCCACTGCTTAATTCATATTGTTTTAAAACCCTATCCAGATAAATCTGTGTGTTCCTAAAAATCCTGCTATTATACTTTACCAAAAACATCATTTCTTCATTCAAAGTTATCACCACCTTGCATTATGATTGACTTGTCAACCTTATTATATTGAATTTACGTTGACTTGTCAACCTTTTTTTTGCAATAATAAAAACACCAGATTTCTCTGATGTTTCTATTTTAACCTATTTATTAATCCTATATTAGCAGTAAAAATTGTACCTAGGCAGCTATATCCTTTTTCACATACTTCACATAAGAGATTGTTACGCATAGGATGCTTACAGTAATTCCAATAAGAAGCAAGTCACCTTGAATTCTACCATTGGTCATGATATCTCCTGCGCCTGCATAGGTAAATGGTGTGATATATTTTAGGACTTCTAGTTTGCTGATTGTCTTTTCAATAATATCTAAAAAATAGAGTGAAAGTGATAGTGCTAGACCTAATCCAATACTTGCTTTTTTAAGAAATGCAGATATACAAAAACAGATGCAAGCAATTTCCAAGTGCATACAAAACTGAGCCACATGATAAAGCCAGAACTCTTTTCCAGCTATGGGTTCTCCAATTAATATAAATGAAATTAGTATCAAGATAATATAAGCAAGTTCAAAAAGAATGATAGTAATAAGCATAGCCCACATCTTTTGTAGTACTACATTTCCACGGCTGATGGGAGTAGAAAGCAAAAACTCTGCAGTATGTCCCCCCTCTTCCTTTGATAGCATGCCAGTTCCTAACAACGCTGCAAACATTGAACCTCCTAATGAGAGTATATATCCAACTTGTGTTCCGTAGTAGCCCATTGGCGTATAAACACTTAATTTATCAAGGTCAAAGGCTGCAGAAAATTCTTTCATACTTTTGATTTGATCCTCCATACCTTTCAAACTATCCTTCAGCAATGGGAACATAAGCATAAAAGCAAAGGCCATAATGCCAATTGTTATAGACCAAATTAGGAGTGACTTCAAGTTCATCTTTAATTCATGTTTTACAATTGTCATTCTAATTTTCCTCCTTCTCATAATACCTCATAAAAATCTCATCTAAGGATGGTTCTTCAATGAGCAGATCCTTTACTGGCAGTCCGTTAAGGGCACTGATCAGCTGAGCCATTTCCCCATTATACAAGAAACTCACACCCTGATGGATTTCACACACCTCAAAGCACCCTTCAAGCCTTGGCAAGGATGATATCCCAAAGACTTTAATCTTCTTCACCTGGGTCTTCGTCAATTGTTCCACAGAATCCACAGCTATTAATTTCCCTTGGCGAACAACAGCTGCATTGTGACAATACCGTTGGATTTCCGATAAAATATGAGAGGACAAAAAAACTGTAGCACCTTGTTTATTTCTCTCAAGTACTAAATCATAAAACACCTTCTGCATTAATGGATCTAACCCGGATGTGGGTTCATCAAAGATGTATAAATCCGGTTCATGTTGCAGCGCACAGATAATACTGATCTTTTTCCTATTACCCAGTGACAGAGCCTCAATTTTCTTCTTCCTGTCCACTTGCAGAATTTCACAGAGCTCCAATGAAACTTTTTTACAATCTTTTTTGTGTAATTTAGCTGCAAGATTAATTACTTCCTCAACCCTCATACTAGGATAAAACATGGCTTCTGAAGGTATATAGCCAATTCTCTTACGAATCTCAACCTGATTTTTTTTAAGGTCTTTTCCAAATATGGTCATAGAACCTGAATTTGGAGATATGAGCCCCAATAAAAGTCTTATGGTGGTAGACTTTCCAGCTCCATTAGGCCCCATAAATCCAAAGATATCTCCTTTGCTAACAGACAAGCTTAAGTCTGTTATACCCCTTTCCATTCCATACAGCTTGGTTAAATTGTTTATTTCAATAATATTATTCATAGGTCACTCTCTCTTCCATTACTTTTTGAATTTTCTTGATAATTACTTAATAAATCATTTAGATGTTTAGTATCGATTTTATTGATAATACGAATACCGATCCAAATGAATACAAAGCCAATTACCATACTTACAATAAATACACCCATAGCCCAAGATTGCAAATATTCAAACCAATTAAATACAAAGCAGGAAAGCACCAACACAAAACTAGACAAACCGTACCATAACAAAGTTCTAAGCTTCATAAACCTTTCCATATTCCTTGAACTTTCGGAGAATACTTTTCTTTGAATAATTGCGATGATATAGCACACACAAAGCATCTCCAGCATAATAAAAATATCAATACTTCTCTCACCGTTAAGTAGAACTTCAATGCTATAAATACCTAACATTGTTACAAAATAAATACTTGCATATAATTCATTGTTAAACTCCCATTTATATAACTTGGCAATTTTTTTCATTATTACTCCTCCTTCTTAAAATAATTAGTAATCTTGAAGTATCTCTCTCAATTGTTTTGCGTAGTGCCTAGATATAATAATGTGTTCACCATTTTTCAAGGTGGCATCAATTCGATTTCCTATGAGGCTTTTTAAACTTACCAGCACCTTCAGATTGATAACCAAGGATTTACTGCATCTGAAGAATCCAAAATCTCTAAACATAGTCTCCAGTTCAAATAGACTAATTTGTATTTTATAGACATCGCCTTCAGTATACGCAAATATTGAACTATCTACACTTTCGCAGTAGTAAATCTGTGAAGGTTCCATCAAATATGTTTCTCCATTTTTATGTCCTGTGATTTTTTTCCTTTTTAAATTCATTAAATCCATGATTCCTAAAATTTCATCGTTAATTTTGTCACATCTTATGAGTATTTCATTTTCCCCTTCAGATATATACTCGATTCTTACCTTCATTTTCAGCCTCCTATAATGACTTAGCTTGTAATTAATTCCAATATATCTCATAATGTTTTCCAATGCAATACAGTATCTCTTAAGGTGCATAATTATGTTGCTATGTTACATTCAAAAAAGAAAAAGCATAGCTTTCTCAAATTGAGATTACTATACTTTCTTATTTTGATTAAGTTGTCAATAACCCCGTCCCCTTGTTAATTAACTTATCCAATTCATCCCCACGTTTTCAAGTTCCCACTTCCCATCTTTCTTTTGCGCTTGAAATGAGAATCCTATAGCACCGAGACCGGAACGCCATTTACTTCCTTCAAAAGAGATTGAGTTTATTGTAAAACACATCTTAAATAGAAAATTTCATTTTTCATTAAATTATTAATTTTTTTGGAGGCAAGATATTATGAAGAAAAATAAAATAACTAAACATTTCATTAGACTTATAAGTTATATTATTGAATATGGAATAGCATTTTCAATTGCTGACATTGTGACTAACGCTTGGGGAGTTAGTCATACTAAAATTTTATCATCCGGTTTTGCATTATATATTATAATAGTAACAATAATCATATTCATATTAGAGTTCCTTTTTCTTAAAACTACTAATATATGGAGTAAAAGGAGAGGCGCTAATAAGTAATTAGGTGTTTTTTTGAAGATGTCTTGTCACCTCAGCCTCATACCTTTTAAGATAATCCTCTAAGGTTATCTTTCTGCAAAGCTCTGCTATCAGATCATAAGGAATGTCCTCCACCTTTTTAAAGCGAATACAGCTTTTCCCCATATCAATTTTTGTCTTAACATACTTGCCATATTCCTCTTTAAACCATGTCAAAATAGATGTAAAACTATAAATCCCCATATGGTAAAGGGCTATATAATTTTTTTGAGAAGTTAAACTAATAAATGGTACTGGCTCCTTTGGATTAACATGATATCCAGGCGGATAAATACTATGAGGTATAACATAGGAAATCATATTATATGCCATAGTTTCTTGAAAACCAGTTGGTATATTTTCATTGATGGTTTTTCTCAGTTTCTCAATTGCGTCTTTTCTGTCGGATGGTAATTGATTGATATATTCCTCTAGACTATTTGCTTCATACTTCATATTTTAGCCCTCCAATGATTTTTATTTGTAGTCTGAAATTCGATATGTAAAAACCCTTCCTGTATTATCCTCTAGCAATAACACAGGAAGGGTTCTTACTACCATTTGATTAAGTTGTCAACAACCCCGTCCCCTTAATCACCATTAAATATAGAATTTTTAACCACCACATAATCTACAGTACGAATTGCCTCTAGCTTGTTTCCTCCAGCATAAGAAATAGAGGATTGAAGATCTTGCTGCATTTCTATCAAAGTATCTTTTAAAGAACCTTTGTACTCCACCATCATTTTTTTACCTTCTACATTTTTCTTTTCACCCTTTTGATATTCCGAAGCTGAACCAAAATATTCTTTATACAGCTTTCCGTCTTTCTCTATTGTATGTCCTGGAGATTCTTCATGTCCAGCAAATAATGAGCCAATCATCACCATAGACGCACCAAATCTAACTGATTTAGCTATATCACCATGGTTTCGAATGCCTCCGTCTGCAATAATGGGCTTACTTGCAGCCTTTGAGCACCAACGTAATGCAGCTAATTGCCAACCACCAGTTCCAAATCCAGTTTTAATTTTAGTTATGCATACTTTTCCTGGTCCAATGCCCACCTTTGTTGCATCCGCGCCAGCATGTTCTAATTCTCTTACTGCTTCTGGAGTTCCCACATTTCCTGCAATAAGAAAACAATTAGGCAAGTGTTTCTTAATATGTTTAATCATTTCTATTACTATATCCGAGTGACCATGTGCGATATCAATAGTAATATACTCTGGGGAAAGATTTTCCTCAGCTAATTGCTCAATAAACTTATGTTCTTCACCTTTTACTCCAACACTAATAGATGCAATTAGACCTCGTGATTTCATAGTTTTTATAAAATCTATTCTCTTTTCTGGTTCAAACCGATGCATAATGTAGAAGTATCCATTTTCTGCTAAGTAAATTGAAATTTTTTCATCTATAATAGTCTGCATATTTGCAGGTACTACAGGAAGCTTAAAGGTATGGGCACCTAAGATTACAGTTGTATCACACTCAGATCGACTATTTACCACACATTTTGCTGGAATCAATTGTATATCTTCATAATCAAACACATTATCCATTAATTACATCTCCAAACTTTATTTTTCTTTCTGACTTGCTATATAATTTCTAATTTGTTCCTCAGTATTTTCTGAAACAGTGGCTATAAAATATGATGGATTCCACATATGTCCGGGATATAATACTGTGGTTTACATTCTTTTAACAAATGAATATAATCTAGGCCACTATTAATTACAAGTATTGTAAAATCATTATCTATTACTATCTTTTTTAATAATTCTATCAGATATGTTTCTAGCTGCTTTGTTAGTATTTTATGTCACCTCATGCTTAGTGTAACGTATGTATCACTACAATTCAATATTTTCAATGATTGTACTAAATATTTTCTCAATATATGTTGCATTATATTTGTATACCTAACTCATCACTGAAGTCACGAGTGGAGGTCCACTTGAATCAATAATAATAATATTCTAAATAGTAAAATAAGGACACAATTATAAAATATTGCATCCTTAAAGGAGGATATATTGATTTTTTACCTTAATTAACTTATTCTACTCGAAATACATGCCTAGCTGGTTAATTATTAAAGTTATTTGATAACTCGTAACTTTTGTATAATATTATCAGCACTATTAAACATAGCATATAGAAAATATTCGCCTTTTTCAACAGCTTGTTTTAGTTTCATAGAGAGTGACTTGTCCCCGATAATAATACTTCCTATTATTTTGTTATCTATAATATTGAAGGAATAATAGGCTTTTTCATCTTCCCTATCATACCGATTTTTCTTTTGATAACGTTGTCAACAACCCCGTCCCCTTAGTCTTTGGCATTAGGAAATATCTGAATAATATTGTTTAATAATTTATGATTAGTATGTTTTATACCCATTTTACTATAAATGTTATGATAATGTATTAACCATTCTTCTAAAGTGGTAGTTATATACTGCCCCTGTGTAAAGTTAGTTAGAACCAACCAAGTAGGAATATGTAAAATTTCATTCATAAAATACAAAAATGCAATTCTGTTTCCAAGTTGATAATACTGCTTAGTCCAATTCACAGGTTTAATTCCATAGTATCGCTGGGCAGCTTCTATTGAATTTTCTATTTTATAAATACTCATCTTAGACTCAGCCTTTATATCTGATTTAGTTTCATCAGGATGTGCCTTTGCTTCAATAAGTAATAATCCTTTTTCTCCATCCGCACCAACAACTGTTGCTAACCCATCCCATTGAGGACCATTCTTAGACCAAAACTTTGCTACTTTTCCTTTGGCTTGCCCAAGAATACCTTCCTCTAATCCTAAAACTTCTAAAAAATCATCTCTATACTCATAGAACTCTTCCTTATCTGGTTTTTCTGATTTCTCTAAAGGTGACTTCCACTCTATTTTAGTTTTACTATCAATGAAGGCTACTAGTGATGGAGATGCAGAAAGTATTAACTCTGATAATTCCTCTTTTGCATTAAGCATATATTGTTGTAGATAGAACCTGCTTCCCTTTTGGGGTAAACCTGAATTTTTATTAGGCATTTAAACCACTCCTTATTTTTTTATGCAATGCTATACAACAATGTTAATATTCTCCAGCAATCTTTAAATCACCTTTATATTTTCAGTAAAAAACCCACTAAAAATGACTTTAAATAATCGTTATCCTTCTACATACTATTTGCGTTCACCTAAATATTTCATTTGGTATATCACTAGACTATACAGGATATTTATATTATAATACGAATATCCTTGTGAATTATTATATAAAAGGTAAGATTGATAATTTAAATATGTAATTATATTTAACATGACAATTAGAAGAAAAGGAGCAAAATATTCATGAGTAATTCAAGAAAAAGAGATGAAGTACTCTTTAACGAAGTATTTAAAGAGATATCTCCAAAAGATATTAAAAACACAATGGAGGAAATAGATGAGCTTGTAATGATTTATAGTTGTGCTATAAAGGAAATTAGTACTAAACTTGAGATTTTAGACTATGAATTTAAAATAAGTAGAAAAAGAAATCCAATTGAATACATGAAATCTAGAGTTAAATCCCATAAGAGTATGATGGACAAACTCCTACGTAAAAACTTAAAACCAGATATTGAATCTGCGAGAAAAAATTTCGATGATATAGGCGGAATAAGAGTTGTATGTTCCTTCCTTAGTGATATATACGAGGTTGCAGATATGCTTAAACGCCAAGAAGATATTACTTTAATTAAAGAAAAAGATTATATTAAAAATCCTAAACCTAACGGTTATAGAAGTCTTCATATGGTTTTAGAAATTCCTGTATTTTTTTCAGACCATGTAGAACCCCTTAGAGTAGAAGTACAAATAAGAACAATTGCTATGGACTTTTGGGCAAGTTTAGAACATAAGTTATATTATAAAAAAGGGGAGAGAATTCCACTTTATATTAAAAATGATTTAAAAGAATGTGCAAATATTATATCAGAAACAGATATGAAAATGCAAAATATACAAATGCAAGTAGATGAGTTGGGTTAATTCTAATAATATAGACAGTAAATAGACAGTTCTCAAATTGAGAACTGTCTATTTACATTAAACCTGGTCATAGCGGTAGAGTCTTCAATTTTAAAGGTAATATTTTAAAAATAAACGCCAGTGGTATAGCATAGATTGTTGGCATTTGGAGTATACTCTTCACTGATTCGTTCAAGTGCATATTACCTTTCCCCGCGTTGTAAAATCCAATGGTGTTTGTAGATATATTTTGTACAATTAGTACAACAATCTGAGTAGTTAAAGCTAATGTTAAAAAAGGTACCTAGATGCAGAAGTTAATTTTACTTAAGGTATTAATATCCAAATCAAAGCTTTTGCTTAACAAAAATCCAATAACAATAATTAGAACTAAAAGTGTAAAATTAAAACGTTTATTCAGTCACTTTAAATATCACATGTAACTACATCAATATTTTTTGCATCGATTGTTATATAAAAATAACGACGCGAAAATTCATTCCACATATAACCACCTACAGTTGTGGAATCTGTATAAATTGGATACATCCAACCTTCACTACCACTTGTTAACCATACATAAGTGAGTTTATGAAGACATGGAGTAACTGCTTCACCACTCGATAGTAGAAATAGTCCTGCGCTCGGTTTACTCGGTTTACTTGGTTTTTTACTTGGTGGTGGTACGCTCGGTGCTTTAGGTTTTTGGCGAAACTCCATTGGATAATATTCACATGAAAAATATGGACAATTAAACATTATTAATTATCTCCTTTTAAAAACTTTACTTAATATATTATGAATCACTATAGATAAGTGTGAAACAAGTATTGAAAATAATAAATTTATACACTATATTCGTTGATTCGCCTAATATTTGATGAATTTAATCCCTTGAGCATAAATCAAATAAATTATTAATTCATCCATTTAATTATTATTTCTTTATTTTCTCATATAAACAACTTACAAAACTTCAGGTGTTAAATTACTTTGTAAAGGAATCCATTGTCAACAGAGTGTCAAGATTATATTGGAAAAATCAATCTTGACACATAAACAACAATAACTAAGGTTATTGAACTAAGTATTGTTGAAGTCATTACAGCCATGGAAGCAAAATCAGGATAATTGTTTCTTTCCACAGCAATTAACGCGGTATTAACAGCTGTAGGAATGGAGGAGGATATCATTAAGGTTTGGGCTGCTACGCCAGTTACTCCAAGTAACTTTAGAATAACAAAGGCAAGAAGGGGTCCTCCGAGAAGTCTAAGTGAAGCAGAAAGATAAACATCTATGTTTTTAAAAGATAATTTTGTTTTTGATAATTGTACTCCAAGAGTGATTAACGCAAAAGAAATTAAACCATCCTTTATATATATTAAACCTGGCCATAGCGGCAGAGTCTCCAATTTTAAAGGTGCCATTTTAAAAATAAACGCCAGTGGTATAGCATAGATTGTTGGCATTTGGAGTATACTCTTCACTGATTCCTTCCAGTGCATATTACCTTTCCCCGCATTGTAAAATCCAATGGTGTTTGTAGATATATTTTGTACAATTAGTACAACAATCTGAGTAGTTAAAGCTAATGTTAAAAAAGGCGTCTTACCTTCTATTAAGAAAGGTCCACTACTAAATATTAGTGTAATTAGTGGAATACCTATATTTCCAGAATTATAAAACATTATAGAATTTACAAAAGCATTTTTATACCCTTCATCATATCTTCTTAGTCTTGCAACTACATTTGTTAAAGTAGTATTAGCAATAGCAAGTAAAATAACGAAAATCAGCACCTTGAACATTTCTTTAGGCAGATTTGTGGAATATATCTGAATAAAAATAAAGAAAGGCACATATATGTAGAAGTTAATTTTACTTAAGGTATTAATATCTAATTCAAATTTCTTGCTTAGCAGAAATCCAATAACGATAATTAGAACTAGTGGTAAAATATTTCGAGTTAAAATATATATAAATATGTCCATTTTATTACTTCCTCTACTAGAATTATTCCAAGTCTTAGATAATTTTATAGTATGCTAATGCATATTCGATACCGTCATCCTCTATGTTATGGGTAGTAAATGATACTAAGTCAAATAAGAATGGAGTACTATTTCCCATAGCAATGCTATTAGGAACATATTCAAGCATAGATAAATCATTAGAACTATCTCCAATGGCATAACAATCTTCTAAAGGGATACTAAAGTATTCTTGGAGGAACTTAATTCCAGTTGCTTTTGAATATCCTTTAGGAACCACTTCTCCAAATCTATTACCACGATCAATATAGTCAAAATCTTTAGTAATATAAGAATAGAAAGTTTCAAAGTCACTGTCTTCATTTGACCATACAACAAATTTATCAAAAACAATGTCTGGATCATCCCAAGATTTCGTTACGTCAAAGCCTTGTAACCCAAATTGGTCTTTTAACTGAGCTAATTCACCTCTGGCAGGTTTAGTTTGATCAAAGAAAACACCATCCCAGCTTTCAAAAACTGCTTCGATTTCACATTCACGAAGCTTTTTTATAATTTCAATACAAGTTTCATGATCAAGAGATTTTGCTAATAGTGTTTCGCCCTTATAGTGAATGTAAGTCCCACACCCGCAGACATAACCATCAAATCCAATTTCACGGATGTTTTCTGTTACATTAAAAAATGTTCTACCAGTATTAATAAAAGCTAAATGCCCATTAGCACGAGCCCTTTTTATTGCCTTCACAGTACTTTTAGGTATAATGTGGGTATCTTCAATAATTATAGTTCCATCAATATCAAAAAATATTATTTTTCTACTCATTAGTTATTTTTTCTCCTCTATTCTGAAACAATTCGTAAGTTTCAATTGATTTGACTATTATATCAAAAATAAAAAGTATAATCAACGACACCTGTGTTTCTAAATATTATTTTCCACCTCTGTATAAATGAATACAACTTAATCCAAGTGAAACAAATTAAAAAAGCTTTTTTTATTCACCCCTGTCCCTCCTATCTTCCAACGATTAAGTGTGAGAATATATGAAATTTTAGAAATTCTTCATCTTTAGTTAAATATTTGAATAGTTCCATTAATATGTTCTATAATTTAATAAGGGCAACTAGTATGAAATTATGAATTAACATATTACAAGAAAAGGATGGATTTGTTTTGAAAATAATTAATTATTTAATTTTACTTTTACCCTATATAATTATTTTATTTATAATATATTTGATTTACAATATTATAACTAGAAAACAAAAATTTAGAAAACTAGGTATTTCGGTTATTCTTCCTATTTTAATTATGTCTATTGTTTTAGCATTTTATTATTGTCCGATTAGTAACATTTTTGAGGCTTATAATACAGACTACATAAACGTTAATGTAAAAGATAAAAACGTTGAAATTAGAGATAAAGCAAAAATGAATAAGGTATTAGAAACCATAAATAAGTATAGGTATACTAAAAGTGCAACTAGAAGTATAGTACCAGAAACTTATGCTTCAGATTATCTTATTATTATAAGCACCTACGAATATAAAAAAAGGAAAATTATTCACCTTTATGTGCATAATAATTTAATAACAAAAGATCCACTACCAACGATGGAACATGGTACAGAAAAAAATGGGCTTGAAATAAATGAGCAAATGTATAACTGTAATGACAATAATGGTTTAAGTAGAGATATTTATAACTTAATTAAGGAATTTGGAATTTTGGATAATTAAAGTATTCATCAATCGTAAACCTCCACAGTTTGAATAGTGTAGAAAAGGACCAGTTGAGGATTATTCATACTGATATTGATAAACTCATGTACAAGATAAAAAATGTTAATAGAATATTTGTATAAGTTACATTAGGAGGAGTTAAATTGAAGGATTTGTATGAACAACTAAAAGAAAAATTGTCACTACTAGAAGGTAATTATGACATTATTAGAATTGTTGATCCTACTAATAAGAAATCAATAATTATTAAAGATAAAGAAATTAAAAATATTGAGGGTAGATGCTATGCCCACTGGAAAAGAGATAGGGTTTGTAATAATTGTATTTCAATGAAATCCTATATTGAAAAAGATACATTTATAAAAATAGAACATGTTCACAATAAAGTTATCTTAGTAACTTCAACTCCTGTACTTATAGAGGGTGAAGTGTATGTTATTGAAATGTTAAAAGACATCTCGAAAAATGGAATGATATTTGATATTAATAGTAATGCCAATATTGGTGTTATAATTAATGAACTAAATGAAAAGGCCATTAGTGATGGACTTATAAGTGTTAATAATAGAACCTTGATAAATGATGATTATATTAATATGGATTCTAATAGATTATCAATATTAAATAGTAAAATTGAAGAATTAAGAGATATTTTAAATGAAATGTGCTTATCATCAGATGAAACAGTAGAAGATAAGGAAAAGTTAATTATAAGCCAATACTTGGATGAACTAATTGTAGAATACATGAAAAATAACATACAATTAAAATCACTGTAACGCTAAAATTTCTAAATAAAAAAATACTAAGCTTAAAGCTTAGTATTTTTTGACCTGGCAACAACCTACTCTTCCACAGAGCTGCCCCTGCAGTACCATCGGCGCGATAAGGCTTAACCGACCTGGTCGGGATGGGAAGGGGTGTTACCCTTAACGCCATAATTACCAGATTTCTAAAAATTTCATAATAATTTTTCATTAACAGAAAGATTATCCCAACATGGGTAATCCCGGGGTAATTTAGATCACTGACTTCCGTCAGTAAATTACCCGTTAAAGTCCATTTAGGACTTCAACCCCTTAACGCCATAATTACCAGATTTAATCTTTGACTAACGTCAAAGCTTTTGAAGTTTACTATGTAAACTTGGTCTTTACAAAGAATATATTATATCCTCTTAATAGGACATTATTCT
>JACMJL010000130.1 GCA_014380625.1 Clostridiaceae bacterium | reverse complement strand
TCACAGCATTTATTTGTCATGCGGTCAAGGGTGGCGGACTACGTCATCCAACCTGACTTTCAATATTAAATTTTAACTTTTCAAGATTTTCGATCACATATTTCTTTGATCTAGTTTTTCATAACTCACTTTACACTATCAAAAAATAATTAAGGTTTACTTGTAAATTATTCTATATTTTTAATTTTCTATACATCATAATGATATATAGAAAGTGGAAATGTGTCAATTGGTAATATATATTATCGAAATATATTGTAATTACAGTAAAATTGTTTGTGTTATCTCCTTATATAGGTGTTATAATAAATTTAATTATATTTTAGGAGGTTTTTAAGCTGATTAATGCAGAAGATCAATATAATAAGAGAATTAAAAAATATAAAAGCCTTATAAATAAACAAACTAAGCGAGTGTCTCTCCTGGGTAATCTAAGGTTACTTGTTTTTTTAGTAGGTACGACCTTAACCACAGTGCTTTATCTGAAAAATAGCCACTATCTTAGTTACAGCATATTTGCTGTATTTTTAATTTTATTTATATGGATTGCAGTTATACATAGTAAAGTGATAGAAAACAGAAACTATGCTTCAACCATTTATGATATTAACTTGAATAGTTATAAAAGGTTAAAAGGTGAATGGGTAGATTTCCAGGATACAGGTGAAGAATTTATTGACTTCAATCATAGGTATTCAAGTGATTTGGATATATTTGGTAAGAATTCTTTATTTCAGTTCATCAATACTTCTTCCACCTATGTTGGAAGACTAAATTTAAAGGAGAAACTTTCTTCTTCCTCTAAAAGTCAAGAAGATATATATTTGAAACAAGAAGCAATACATGAGTTATCAAAGAAAATTTCATTTAGACAAAGACTAATGGCTGAAGGTATTATCTTCAAACCGTTAAACCAATCAATGGAATCTCTTTATTCCTGGGGCAAAACTAAAGAAGTTCTTTATGCGAACTTTGGGTTTATCTCAATCATACGTATTTTGCCTTTAATAACTATAATCTTAACAATTTTACCCTTCATTAATCAAAGGATACCTTTTTACGTACCCTTAATTATGTATTTACTTAATTCTATTTTATTATTACCCTATAGTCATAAAAGAACTGGAATTTTAAACGAAGTAAATACTTATAAAAGCACCTTAATAGCCTATTATAATATGCTTAAACTTATAGAAAAGACTAAATTTACATCCCCCTATTTAAAAAATATTGATATCTCTTCCTCAACAAAAAAGATAGATAAACTTGGTAAGATTTCAGAAATGATAGCAATACGTAGTTCCTCCCTATATATGGCAATAGATATCCTATTACTTTGGGATTATCAATGTTTAATTGCCTTAGAAAAATGGAAAAAAAACTGTGGCAGGGATTTAGAAAAATGGATTTTTTCTATAGGAGAAATAGAGTCGCTTTCAAGTTTATCCTTAATTAACTTCGATAACCCTAATTGGGTTTTTCCGAATATCGTCAAAGAAAACCAACTTATGAATTGTGCAGAACTAGGGCATCCCTTATTATCTAAAAATAGAATTTCTAACAGCGTATCTTTCGAAAAAAATTCGAATATACTTTTAATTACGGGATCTAATATGTCTGGTAAAAGCACCTTTTTAAGAACTATAGGCATTAATCTTGTGTTAGCCTACGCAGGTGCCCCAGTATGTGCAAAAGCTTTTAAAACTCCAATAATGAATATATATACTTGTATGAGGGTTAGTGATAATCTTGAAGCAAGCATTTCATCTTTTTATGCTGAATTAATAAGAATTAAAATGATTGTTTCGGCATCAAAACAAGGCGAATCAATATTTTTCTTACTAGATGAGATTTTCAAAGGAACTAACTCTTTAGACCGGCATACAGGGGCTAAGGTTCTAATTAATCAACTTAGATCCTACGGTTCCTACGGTCTTATATCTACTCACGACCTAGAACTAGGGGAATTAGAAAAAGAATCCTCTGGAGGGGTTAGAAATTATCACTTTAGAGAATACTACAAAAATGATGAAATACATTTTGATTACAAATTAAGACCAGGAGTTTCCACTACTCGAAATGCACTGTATTTAATTAAAATGGCGGGACTGGATATTGAGGGTGTGTAAGAAAAGTATCTATTGGAGGCCTTAGTCTTTGTTAACTCAGCCAGTAATCCTCCAATATACAATTCCATGCTTCAGGATTTGTATATTGGAAAAATTATCTTAGTCTAGCAGCAATCCCATCTCCATAGAATCATAAAATACTTCCTTTATATAAAAATTACGAGTTAAAATTCCTTCACATTTAAAACCAAATTTAGAGTAAAGGTGAATTGCCCTTGGATTATCTGTTCTTACTCTTAAATTAATTTTTCTGATTACTCCCCTTTCCTTTGCCCAATCTATCATAAAACCAATCATTTCTGATGCTACACCATTATTCCAGTATTCTTTTAAAACTGTTATTCCAAACTCACCAGCATGTCTGCTTCTAATTCTATGCCCAGCAGAAAAACTTAAATTACCTATGATCTTATCTTCAACCATAACAATTATGAATAGTTTACTTTCCATAAGATTGTTTTCTATACTTGCTTGTTGTTTTTTAACGGTTAACTTTAGTTCTCCTTGCTCAAAGGTAAGAAAATCAGATTCCGTAGCTATTGTATCCATATATTTAAGCATTTCTTCAGCATCTTCTTTAATGGCTCTTCTTAAAATTGCTGTTCTTCCATCTTTAAGTACAATATTTTTCATTACACTGCCTCTTTCTTTCAGACTTTTATTTATTACGAAAGTTCTTATTGTTTTATAATTCTTTGTTATATTATATAATAAAGTTAATTTTCAATCCCTATTTAATATAACATAATTAAAATAAAAATTAAATCTGAACTGGAGGCTCCTATAAATGAAACTAAATAAAATACACCATATAGCTATTATCTGTTCTGATTATAAAAAATCAAAAAATTTTTATACAAACATACTTAATTTAGAAGTTATTAAAGAAACCTTTAGACAAGAAAGAAATTCATATAAGTTAGACCTTTCATTGAACAAGGAATATGTTATAGAACTATTTTCTTTTAATAATCCGCCATTTAGACCAAGTTATCCTGAAGCTGCTGGTCTTAGGCATTTGGCTTTTGAGGTAGATGATATAAATCTTGCATTCAAAGAACTAATATCAAAGGGAGTAGCCTGTGAAGACATTAGGATTGATGAAATAACAGGAAAAAAATTTACTTTTTTTAAGGACCCTGATGATTTGCCTTTAGAAATATATGAAAAGTGGAGGTCTTAAAATATCATGATAATAGGCTTAATATTATAACCTCAAGGAAATGAGAGCAACATGGTACTGTACGTTCTTAGACTACTCATTGCACTTAAAAGGACTAAGTCTTTCTAAAGTTCACTTCTCTAGTCTCTATAACATACAGTACCATGCTGCTTTTCAAATTGCACAAAGATAAATAAGATTAAGTAAAGTATTAAGCTACTACTTACAGACTATACCTTTTATTATTAACCTTATATAACTGCCTTTTGACTCCATTTACCACATCTATCACCAAAACATCCAACATTAACTCCTTGAGCCCCAATCTTTATTACCTCACATTTATTAGAGCATCCATCACACTCAAAGCTTTTAGATGCAAACTTGAACTCAGAAAGTTTGAAGCCTTTAAATTTAGTTTTTTCTTTAGTCTTTGAAATGGTACTACTAGCTATTATTCCAGCACCAATTGCTCCCATAAGATTATAGGATTTAGGAACGTATACTTCACAGCCAATAGCTTTTTCAAAGGCTGCTTTCATGCCTTTATTTGCGGCTACCCCTCCTTGAAAAAACACTTTAGACTTTATTTCTTTACCTTTTCCAACATTATTAAGGTAATTCCTAACTAAGGCCTCACATAACCCTGCAATAATGTCTTCTTCTTTGTATCCAAGTTGCTGTTTATGAATCATATCAGATTCCGCAAATACAGCGCATCTACCGGCAATCCTAACGGGTGTTGTACTTCTTAATGCATATTCTCCAAATTTTTCAATGGGTATCTCTAACCTTTCCGCTTGACGATCCAGAAAAGAACCTGTTCCTGCAGCACAAACTGTGTTCATTGCAAAATCAGTTACTATATTGTTCTTTATAGTTATTATCTTAGAATCTTGACCTCCAATTTCAATAATGGTACTTACTTCTTTATCAAGATTTAAAGCAGCTACGGCATGGGCAGTAATCTCATTTTTTACAGCGTCACCGCCAATTATATAAGCTGCGATTTGCCTACCACTTCCAGTGGTTCCTACGGCTCCGATTTCTTCTTCACTATATTTGTTTTTTAAAATTCTAAACCCTTCTTGAATTGCATTTATAGGCTTTCCTCGTGTTTTTAAGTATAAACCCTCTAACACCTTAAGTTCTTCATTTAAAATAACAATATCAGTACTTACTGAACCTACATCAATTCCCAAGTAGTACATCTTCATTCCGCCTTTCAATTAAGTCTAAGAAAGCTTCTATCCTAGTAACAAAACCAGCTTCTCCAGTCATTTCATCTAATATCAAAGTCATAATAGGAAAGTTTTTGTCTTTAGAAATAGTAGGTAGTATAGCGTGAGAAACAATCTCTGGCATACATCCTACGGGATAAACTTGAATGGCACCATCAAAACCTTTTTTCTCTGCCAAAACGGCTTCTCCTATACACTCTCTTGCATGACCTCCAATATACAGTGGCAAATATTTTTTTGAAGCTCTTCTTATTTTTATTGAATTAAGTTTTAGTGGTGAAAGTACTGCATCCTTTACCCACCAACTTGTAGTTAGTCCTCTATATGTAGATACTCCATAGTCCATTAACTTATCCTCTATGTATAAATTTGAAAAAGGTTCTAATACTGTATATATCTCGCCCAAAATTGCAACCTTAATCGGATTTTTTTTCGGATTAATTTGCACTTTATTTATTATTTTCTGATAATTTTTTAAATGTTCAACCATTTCTATATCTGACTTGCAATTCAAAGCTTCACTTTTGCATTGTTTTAAAATATCTTTACATTGTCCTTTGTTAATTTCAAAACCTACTTTATACCTAGCTTTCATTTCGATTTCATCAATTAATTTTACTATTTTATAGGCATTTAAGACTACCCTAATTTTTTTAGCTTTACTCTTTTGGCTAGTTGAAACTAACTTCGTTATCCTAGCCATAAATTCTTTTTTTCCTATTGCACTAGGCTTATCTATAACTATAAAGTCTAGACTATGACCTAGGTTTTTTATCAAATTCATCTGCATTTCACAATATTCTCCATACCTACAAGGTCCACAACTACCAGTTATAATAACTGTATCTGCACCTCTTTCAATACTTTGAATATAATTACCTAACATAATTTTGTATGGCAAACATATTTCTTCTGGAGAATGAAAGGACCCAATTTCTAGGGCTTCATTATTACTTGGAGTTGGTAATACATACTCTATTCCTAGCCCATCAAAAATAGCTTTTGCAGGGAATATTGAGTTTCCTAAATTAGGAAAGGTTATTTTCATATTCTACACATCGCCTCTCAAGCATATCTGAAAAAGCTTCAAGTCGCGTATCAAAACCAGCTTCACCAGTATGTTCATCTATTTTTAAAATCAACATTGGAAAATCCTTAATCTTATCTTTGATTAGCTCTACGACAACTGAATCAATTCCGCAGGAAAAAGATGATATATATATAATTCCATCCACTTCGTTATTTTCTGAAAGATAAGTAGAAAAGCCATAGGAATTTCTTGCAAAGGTCCAAAAGGGTTTTTTAAATAACTTAGAAACACTTAAATTTATTTGAGCCTCATCTACAAACTCTTCTGTAATAACCCCTATTCCCAACTTATTAAGTTTTTTTACTAAGTTCATATTTAAAAAAACATCGTAAATGTTGTAAGGATGACCTACAAGTGCAACCTTAAACTGTAAGCCTTCATTATTTAGAAGAGTTTTATATTTTTCTTGAGCCTCTAGCGCTAATTTTAATGCTTTATTAATTTTAATCCTGTTTTTAGTTATTGAACGACCAGTTTTAACTGCCCATTTCTTCAGACCTTTTCTTGTGGTTGCATAAATAGGTTCCCCTAGAAGTACTGGTAAGTCAGGAATATCATTAATAATCATCTCCGTTAATCCACAAAATTTAGGACAAATAAATTCCTGTTTTCTTAATTCCATAATTCTTGGAATAAAAATCATATCGCATTTATCCTTAAGCGCAACGACGTGTCCGTGAAATATCTTAATAGGAACACAGGCATCATCTACACAATACTTAACTCCATCATCTAAAATATCCTTATTAGTATCTGGAGATATAACTATTTCTGCACCTAATTCAGTAAAAAATGTTTGTATAAAAGGGTAATACTTATAATATAAAAGTCCCTTAGGAATTCCAATTTTCATTAAATTACTCCTCATAATAAATTATTAAAAAACATGATACTATCTATGTATTATTCCTAAATCTAATAAAAATATACTATTAACAACTTAATTTTTCTTATGTTAATAATTCTCACAGTTGATGCTTTATTCATAGGGGTAAGTGGAAGTCACTTTATATAATAGAAAATGAAAAAACTGGTGCACCGCTAGAGTGCACCAGTTTTTCAAAAAATATTTTATGGGGTTTGTATTAATTCTTCCCACTGTTCTAAAGTTTCAATCAAGTTATCAATGGTTGGGCTTTCTGCATTTCTTACATAATAGCCAGAAGTACCATTGGCACAATATAAGGAACCTTCAAAATCAAGACCTATTAGTTGTCCAAAGCAAAGACCAGCATTAAAGTTATCTCCTCCACCGGTTGAAAGCTTAGGTTTTTTTACAAATAGGCTTTCAACTTGTGAAGTACCTTTTTTCTCCCAAGCCATAGAATTAGTTAAAGTATGTACTACTAGAGCATCTATATCTAAATTATCATAAATAAACTGTCCAATTGAAATCCAATCTCCAATTTCTTTTTCTGGATAAAGAGCCTTATAAAGGAGTATAGTTTCATTTTCATTTAGCCCTAGTATAACCTTATAATGTTTTGCAAACTCATTTATTAATGCGAGAGCTTCACATATATCCTCTGTTGTACGTTCTGAGACATCAGCTAAATCAAAGAATAAAATTTGGTCCTTATTTGCATTGTGCTCAGGCATTAATTCCTCTAATATCCCTTTAAAAATGTTATTAAAATGAATCATTCCATTCCAGTTAACCATACCTAAAAGATTGCTTTCATTAAAGAAATTCCTAATCTTATCAATTCCAAGCATATTCTTAACTGCGTTCCAATCAATTCTATGTAAATAATCTCTTTGGGATAACATTATTTTTCCATCTTCAAATTCAAGGGCAGTTGTATACCCTGGATTTCCAATTGTATACAAATTGCAATTGGATGATAGGTCATTAAATATAGGATCTATTTGTGGATATCCAAGTGCGCCAACACAGTTTACTCTAACACTAAGAGAACCAAGTGAATGTGCCATAATTGGGGCATTTCCACCTAATTTGGTAAAACTTTCATTAATTTCAATTCCACAACTTTTACCGCTTTTAGAAACAATATGTTTACCAAATTGGGCAATGTCTTTAAAAAAAACATAATCTCCATTTGATGGTTTATTTTCAACAACTCTTACTATCTTATCAACGAAAGCATCAATTCCTATAGTTACTTCTTTTGAGCTTAAACCGTCTCTAGAAGCTTTTAAATGATCAATTACCCTTTGCCTTGATTCGTTCATTTTATTATCCCCTTCCAATATAAAATCTACTATAAATAGTATATATTCCAAAAAAGTTTATGTCAATTAGCTTTAATTCCAAAATTTATTATTCCTATATACCTTACAAAAATCATAAGATTAATTAACATAGTTTGTAAAAAGTGCTATAATATTAATATTATATATAAAAGGAGTGGTAAAGATGGCTAAAAATAAATTGTTAAGGTTAACAGCTGTAATTGCTGTGATATTCACAGCTGTAATGGTTACTAAGAAACCTACTTACCCAAAGACTGAAAAATTTTAAAAATCTCAACAAACTCTTTCATTAGAAATAACGTCAGTTAGCCACTGACGTTATTTCTAACTAAAATAATTTATTAATTTTAATCTTAAATCTATAATTATACATAGACTTACTATATACTATTAACTATATACAAATATTTTTATTTATATTAACGCAAAGGATGTTATATTATGTATTACTTAAGCATTTCTTTAATTTCTCTTGGTGCTATTATGATACTTTTAAGTGTTTTTAAATGTTTTAAACTCAATAAAAACTTTCAAATATTTAAAGATTATGATGATAATCTTTTTATTATAATTTCAAAGATAAATCTTCAAGTATTGTTACTTTTACTTTTATTCTATATAGGTTTTGACCTTTTAATTTTGTTAAATTTTAAGGTTGCAAACCTTCTTTTTATTTCTATTATTTTGGTTTTTGTTTCTATTATTATTTTAATAAACACTCAGATACAAGTGAAAATGAACTCAACAGTTAATAAAGCCCATTTTGAAACTATTCGTTGTCTAATAAACTCCGTTGAAGCCCGAGACCTATATACAAAGGGCCACTCTGAGCATGTTGCAAATCTTGTTTCTACAATTTATAAACACCTACCTAAAACTTATAAAAAGAGCCTTAATCTTATAACCCTTAAAACTGCAGGTTTACTACATGATATAGGTAAAATTGGAGTTCCTGAAACTATATTAAACAAAAATGGTGCCTTAGATGAAGCAGAATGGAAATCTATAAAAAATCACCCTCTCACCGGGAAGAAAATATTATGTTCTTCAGAGCATTTAATTTTAGTGTCTGATTGGATTTACCATCATCATGAACGCATTGATGGTAATGGGTACTACCAAGTAAAAAATGAAAATATTCCTTTAGCCTCAAAAATACTAGCTATCGCTGACACATATTCAGCTTTAGTTACTGTGAGACCTTATAGAGATGCAATGAATCATGACCAAGCCATTGAAATATTGAAATCTGTTGCTGGCACACAGCTAGATTCTTACTTAGTGGGATTATTTTGTTATATTAATAATCAAGAAATTAAACAATGTAATCCTCAAATGGAGTTTATTAAAAATATCATATAATTCATATAATTTGGTTAAAATATAATTATGAGAAAACGATTTGTTATATATGGAATGGTAGGCTTATGTATGGAATTATTTTGGACCGGTATGGGTTCATTAATGAATGGAAACTTACGCCTAATTGGTCAATCTAATATATGGATGTTTTTTATATATGGCTTGGCTGTATTCTTAGAGCCTATACATATTATGTTAGTTAACTTGCCTGTACTATTAAGAGGAGGTATCTACACTTTATTAATATTTATAACTGAATACTTTACAGGTTGGTTACTGCAATTAGGCATAGGAATATGCCCTTGGTGTTATGTTGATGCTTTAAATGTTAATAACTTAATTACTTTAAGCTTTATTCCAATTTGGTTCATTGTTGGAATCTTATTTGAAAAACTTCATTACTTTCTTTCAAGGATATATCTCAAAAACACTAATACTTAGGAAGTTGTTTCAGAATATTCTAAATAATTTATTTAATTAAAAGGATTTAATTGTAACTATATAGAATAAGCTAATATAATAATTCTATTTTAAGAACCTGAGAAAGGAGAATTGTTATGAAACTTGAAGGAAAGGTTTTGGTAGCTCAAGGTGGTGGTCCTACTGCTGTGATTAATCAGTCTCTAGTTGGAGTAGTTCTTGAGTCAAGAAAATTTACACAGATCTCAAAGGTATATGGTGCAGTTCACGGGGTTAATGGTATAATCAACGAAGACTTTTTTGATTTGACTCAAGAAACTACTCATAATCTTGAGCAGGTAGCATTAACACCATCTTCCGCACTTTTCTCAACGAGAGATAAGCCTGATGAAAAATACTGTCAAGAAATATTTAAGGTATTAAAAGCTCACGATGTACGTTATTTTTTTTATATCGGAGGAAATGATTCTGCCGATACAGTCCGAATAGTAAATGAGCAAGCAGAAAGTAGTGATTATGAATTTAGAGCAATTCATATTCCAAAAACTATAGATAATGACCTAATGTTTAATGACCATACACCTGGATATGGCTCTGCAGCAAGATTCGTAGCTAATGCATTTATAGGCGCAAATCTTGATAATCGTTCTTTGCCCGGAGTATATTTAGGAGTTGTAATGGGGAGAAATGCTGGTTTTTTAACTGCAGCCTCCTCAATGGCACAAAAGTATCCTGATGACGGTCCTCATTTAATTTATTTACCAGAAAGACCTTTTAGCAAAGAACAATTTTTACTAGATGTAAAAAATGTCTACGATAAATATGGTAGATGTGTTATTGCTGTTTCTGAAGGTATTATGGATAAAGATGGAAAACCTATAATTTCTGAGTTATCTGAGAACTTAGAATTTGATGCCCATGGAAATCAACAACTTTCAGGTACTGGGGCCCTCGGTGATATACTTGGAAGTTACATTAAAAAAAATCTAAATATTAAAAGAGTACGTTCTGACACTTACGGATATCTACAACGTTCTTTTATGGGTTGTGTTTCTGATACTGATCAATTCGAAGCAAGAGAAGTAGGAGAAAAAGCTGCTCAGTTCGCTATTTGGAACAATAAGGATGGATCAATAATCATCGAAAGAACTGGATATTATTCAGTAGATTATAAACTAACAGATTTAAAAAATGTTGCTGGTAAAACTAAGATAATGCCCTCTGAATATATTAATGTAAGTGGCAATGGTGTCACAGATGCCTTTAAATATTACCTAAGGCCCCTTTTGGGTTCAGGCTTCCAAACAGGTCAAATAATAAGAGCTCCAAAGGCGCCTAAAATTTTAAACAGATAAAATTAGCAGTCCCAAAAGGACTGCTAATTTTTTATTTCAACTTACTTTCATAGTCTAAAACCATTCTCTTTACCATTTCCCCACCGACTGAACCGTTTTCTCTAGAAGTAAGGTTTCCTTTATCCACTGAGGAATAGTCTGTTAATCCTATTTCACCGGCAACCTCGTACTTCCATCGATCTAATCCCTTCCTAGCTTCTGGTATTAAATTTCTGTTTCTGTTTGCCATTTTAAGTTCCTCCTCATAATTATAATTTATTTTTGTTACACTATAATTTTGTGCTTTTTCACAAATAATACTCTATATAATTAAGGGTAAAATGGCTAGTTTTTATTTACTATTCATACTTTTTTCCTTATATTCACTTGGTGAAACTCCTGTTAATTTTCTAAATATTTTTGTGAACTGTTTAGAATCAGTATAGCCTACCATTTTACTAACTTCATTGATGCGATACTGACCAATATTTAAAAGTTCCTTTGCTTTATCCATACGAAGTCTTCTTAAGTAATTTATAAAATTTTCTCCAGTATATTCCTTAAACAATTGAGAAAAATATGAATAATTAAGAGATACATAATTTGAAATTACAGCTAAATTAACATCCTTATTATAATTTTCATTCAAGTAAACTATAGATTTTTCCATTGCTGTTTTATTCCCATAAATATCTTTTAAAGTTTTAAGATAAGTATGCATTGAAAAAATAAAATCTCTCATTTCACTACAATATTCTTGAAAGGTATTAAATTCATATATTTCTTTTAATCTTTCCCACTTTAATATTTTATTTTCTTCTTTAATAAAATGCTTTGATAAGTTTTCTTTAATAATTAAATTATAAATATTGATATTTATTTCATAAAAATAAGAAATGTCATATTTTTTTATAGTTTCTAGATTTAATAATTTCCTAAATTTTACTTCTATTTCTTCTTCTCTATCTGTTCCAAGCATATTACCTATAATATTTATTTCGTCTAAAGGTATTTTATAATTTTTCTCTTTATTAATGATCTCAGAGTAGGCTATTAATAAACTTTTATTTTCCAATATTCTATATTTTAAAGCTATAATTCCTTCATTATAACCTTTTTTTACTTGAAAAATAGTGTTACATTTATCACTTAATCCTATATAAAACTTAAAGATATTCAGACTTACTAAATGATTTTCTATATGTCTATATAGTTTTATATCTTCAGCTATAATTACGAAATTGTTATTATTATCAAAAAATGTTTCCACATTTGTTTTATTATGTTTGATAAATTCTTCAATAATTATATTAATCCTATCCTTACAAATGCCTTTAACTATAGCCTTATCTAATTCAATAATTTTAAGTAAACCCACATAATAACTACTCTCAAATATAGGTGAACTTATTCTGCTACTTATCTCATTTATTTCTTCCTCTCTTATATCTTCCTTTAAAAGAATATAATTAAGTTCATAACTTTCAAAATCCTTAATAAATCTATCCATTTTACTTATTTTATTCAAATATATTTCATTACTTTTTAGTTCTTCTTCAATTCTTTCCATAGCTAAAAATAGTTCTTCTCTTTTAATTGGCTTAAGCAAATAATCTTTTGCTCCACATTTCATTGCCTGAGATACATAATCAAAGTTATCATACCCACTCAAAATTAATATATATGACTTTATTTTGTTTTTTTGCATATACTGCATTAGTTCTATACCATTTATTTCTGGCATTTTTATATCTGTAATAACTATGTCATAATTCTCTTTATTAAGTTGCTCTATGGCCTCTTCTCCATCAGAACTTAAATCTATTTCATACTTGCCTTTTCCATTTTTATCAAGCATTGTTTTTATACCTTGTCTAATAAGTTTTTCATCATCAACAATAAGAATTTTTATCATAAAACTAACTCCTTTTATAATTAATATAACATTGTCATGATTACCTTTGTATAAAAACCAATTTCACTATGTACTGTAATTCCACATTGTTCGCCATAGTACAATTTAATTCTTTCATTTACATTTCTAAGCCCTATTCCTGTAGATTCTTTTTCATCATCTATAATTCTATTAGAATCTCCATTTATCCAATTATTTAATATTTCAACCCATTCTGGGGACATTCCAATTCCATTATCAATAACTATTACTGTTATTATATTACCATCAGATTTCACACTTAAACTAATATTACCCTTTTTAGTACGAATAATCTTTATTAATGCATGCTTAATACAATTCTCAATTATTGGTTGAATTGACATTTTTAGAACCTCATGTTCTAGAAGACCTTCTTGTATGTCTAAATCTAGTTCTATATTGTTATCAAAACGTATATTCATAAGGGAAATATAATTCTTAATATGAGTTATTTCATGACTTAAATTAATGTACTCTTTTTCCCACTTCATATTATATCTCATCATACTACCTAATGAAGTCAACGAATCTGAAATCAAATATTTCTCATCCATCTCTGCCATCATCTTGATGTTCTCTAAGACATTATAAATAAAATGTGCATCAATTTGTGTTTGCAAGGATCTTAATTCCGTCTCTTTTGCTAAAGACTTTTTTTCAACAGCGTCTAAAATCAACTCATTAATTTTTCTTAACATTTTCCTGAAGTTGTGTGCTAATTCTCCTATCTCATCATTACTTCTTTCATTTATATCTATATTAAAATCACCTAATTGCATTTTTTTCATTGATTGAATCATACTTTTTAGCTGTTTTAAAATCATTGAAGTTATAAAGTAAGTTACTATTGAAAGTATAAAAATCAAAAATACTGTTCCAATAATAAATAAAATTTGAATACTTTTGATATATTTATAGCTTGTCTCAACTGAGCTAACACTAAGAATATAAGCATTTAATGATTTTATATATTTAAATACTACAATGGAATTTTTACCATTAAAATCAGCAACAAAATTATCAGCATTTGTTCCCTTGTATTTCATAAATTGATTTTTTAAAAAATTTCGGTCCATACCCTCATCTTTAAAAAGTTTCGTGTTCTCATTAGTAAAAATAGTGTTTTCTCCATCAATAATAAATAATTGACTTTTAGCCTTTGTATCATTACTATACATCTTTTGAAAAAAAACTTTTGTAGGCATATTTACTTTTAATATACCTAAATGCTTGCTTTTAGGTTGTCTTATTTCAGTATATAGTGATACCATATTCCCTTGATCTGTGTGTATTCTAAGATCTATATCCTTATCATCATGATTTAAATACCAACATTCCTTACCATTTTTACTGATAACTTTATTATACCAATCACTTTTATAAATTCTATCTTCACTGTATAAAAGTGGCCACATTTCCAAAGTAATATTTTTATTATTTACAAATAAATTTATATCACTAATATTAGGATTGTTAAATTGTATTCTCATAATATTTTTTAAAGTGTTATTATTAAAATCAGTAAGTTCTTCCACAGTTAATTCTCTTTCGATTCCAATGAGGGATAATATGGATGAATCACCTAAAACCATCTGTGCATTTCCTTCCATTGTCTCCTTATTAGAATTTATATGCTCGATTTCTAATTGAAGTTCATATCTACTTTCGCTTATCACATCTGCCAGCATATAACTTTTGTATTTCATTAGTCCAAAAACTGAAACTACTATTATTGGAATTGCAATAATTAAAATGTAAGCGATTATCAACTTATTTCTTAAGCTTAAAAAATTTCTAATATTTATTATTCTATTAATAACATTTAATTTTATCATTTTTAACTCCAATTTATATTTTACTTTAATAATAACACATTTTTAAGAAATTAGTTAAGAACCCGAAATTTATCGGGTTCTTAATTTTAATATTTATTTATTGTGCTAGTTTTTTCTTGTTTTTATCAAGCTCAGCTTGTTTAAATTTAACAACTTGATCAAAACCAAAGGTTTTTCTCTTATCTGTAAAATCCTTGAACAAGGTATCAAATGCAGCATCTGATTTTGCTTGAAGTAATGCAGGTAAAGTCTTACCCCAAAGTTGTGCTATCTTTGTAGCAATTACGCCTTCATCAGAATCACCCTTTGGCTCTATTCCATCAAACGCAGAAGTTGGTAGAGTTTTACCCTTAGTCCAATCTTCCATTTGTTTTAATGGTTCTACTGTAGGTGCTTGCCATGGAAGTTTCATATCAGTATCCATTAACATCCAGAAAGTATTGTCAGCACCATATTGCTTATCGAAGGCTGATCTATCTGTATTTAATAATTTTTGTACTTCAGGTTTAAATTGATCTTTTCCATCAATAGTATCCCAGCTTACGCCTTTTTCTCCAAAGTGAATATCACGTTGTCCTTCTTCGCTTATTAAATAACTCAAAAATTCAATTGCTCTTTCTGGATTTTTACAATCTTTAGAAATCATTGTTACAGTCCATCCAGCTATTCCTACAACTGAAAGTTGTGGAGCATCCTTTTTAGAATTAGCTGGGCCATCAACTGCTATATAAATCTGATTCTTATCTTTTGCATACAATGCAGCTTCTTGAGCAGCAAGGTCAGTTCTCTGGTAAATCATTGCAAAATATCTTCCTTGATTAATCTTTTCTTCCATTTGTGCTCTCTTATCGATAAATACGTCTTTAGCGAGCAACCCTTGTTCATTTGCTTTTCTAAAAGTTTTTAACCAAGTTATATATTCTGGATCTGTTACTCTATCATAAAGCTTTCCATCTTTTTCTTGTGGTATTGCAAGGAAATTTTGTAAGTATCCTTCTAGTGATGTGTTTCCATTTTCATTAAAATCAGTCATTGCTAAAGGTATAAGTGGCTGATTGTTAACTGTAGGGAATTTTTCTTTAGCTAACTTTAATGCAGCTAAGAAACCTTCTGGAGTTCTCATATCAGGTTTACCTATTGCTTCATAAATATCTTTTCTTACTAAAAAAGTTTGATTTGAAGTTACATTAGCTTTATTCTTTTCGTAAGAAGCAGGTGAAGAAGAAGCGTTTGGATATCCATAAGTATTACCATCTTCCTGCTTGTACCAAGATAATTTTTGTTTATCAGATACCTTGAAGAAGTATGTATCATATTGGTCTGCAAGCTTATTAAGTGGTTTAACTAGCCCGCCCTCTGTAAGTTTTTTAACTGCATCTTCATACCATCCTAAAGTAAGGAAATCTGGTAACTTTCCGGATGCTATCATTGTGTTTAGCTTTTCATTTTCATTTCCTGCTGGCACTATGAGATTAAGGTTTACACCGGTCTTCTTTGTAATATACTTTGAGGTTGAATCTACTCCCCATTTATTTGGAAACCAAGAGAAATTTAGGTACCAATCAAAGGTTATTGGTGATGTATTTTTCTTCCAACCCGGCTCAGTTGATACTGTATTGGTGGTTGGTGTTGAGCTCTTATCGTCTGTGCTAGTTTTTGAACAGCCTGCTAGTACTGACATACTGATCATGGTAACTAATGTTAAACTTAATAATTTTGAGAAAGATTTTTTGTTCATTTTTTTCCCCCTAATATATATTTTTAAATTATTGTTAACCCTTTACAGACCCAAGAAGCATTCCTTTAACAAAGTATTTCTGTAAGAATGGGTATACACAAACGATTGGAGTGGTTGTTACTATCATAGTAGCTAATTTAATAGATTGGGTGGTAACAGTTCTTGTGGTAATTCCACCAGGTGCTGCTGCCATCATTGCACTTGAACTTGACTGTGCAACTATCCTAAATAGATAGGTCTGTATAGGCTGTAAATCTATATTATTAATATATATCATTCCAGTAAAATAATCATTCCATTGATATACTCCATGAAATAAGGCAATGGTAGCCATTACTGGAAGAGATACTTTTATAATAATCTTAATGAATACTTGTAAATCATTAGCTCCATCTATCTTTGCAGCTTCTTCTAGTTCTGCAGGAATAGCTCTGAAAAAAGACATAAATATCAATAAGTCAAAGAAGCTAAACATAGCAGGTATTATATATACTGCAAAGTTATCTAATAAGCCAAGATTTTTAATCAATAGAAAATTGGGAATTAATCCACCGTTAAAAAAGAGAGTAATTGTTCCTAATAAAATATAAAACTTTCTTCCAATCAGTTCTTTTTTAGATAGTGAATATGCTACCAAAGCTGTAAAGAAAACGTGAATTATGGTACCTATAAAGGTTTTAGCAATTGTAATACCTAAAGCTGTTAATATTCCAGCATTGGCGAAAACTGCTTTATAGTTATCTAAACTAATCTTTCTTGGAAACCAATAAATTCCACCCTTCATAGCATCTAATCCATTATTTAAAGAATTTACTAGGGTATACCAAATAGGATAAATAGTAAGAAAACATATTATAAACATTATAATTATATTAAATATATCAAATATAGCCTCTGTTCTTGTTTTTCTCTTAAATAGTCCAATGCCCATTCCTTTACCTCCTAGAATAATGAAGTATCATTTAGTTTTTTACTTGCAAAGTTTGCTGAAAGTAAAAGCATAAGTGCCACAACCGATTTTGTTAAGCCCACTGCAGTAGCGTAAGAGAATCTACCACTTTGAATACCTATCCTATATACAAATAAATCTATAACACTACTTGTACTTTGATTTAAGGAATTACTTAAAACTAGTATTTGATCAAAATTTGAATTTAAAATTCCACTTACTGATAAAATAAATAATATTGAAATCGTAGGTTTAATACTTGGAAGTGTAATATCTATCATTTTTCTAAATCTACCAGCTCCATCTATTGTAGCAGATTCATACATTCCAGGATCAACACCTGCTATTGCAGCTAAATAAATAATAGCTGACCAGCCAAGTTCTTTCCATATATCAGATATTATGGCAATGGGCCAAAAATATTTTGGTTCTCCTAAATATGTAATAGGTTCTTTTATTAAGTGTAAGCCCATTAAGATATTATTTAGAATTCCTACATCTGAAAGCCAAGTCATCATAATTCCACCTAAAATAACCCAAGATAAAAAATGTGGAAGATAGGATATAGTTTGTACAATTTTTTTATATCTTATTGAAGTAATTTCATTTAGACATAGAGCAAAAATTATAGGTAACGGGAACCCAATCAATAATTTAAAAAAACTAATTCCTAGTGTGTTTTGCATTGCAGCCCAAAAATCTGGATCTGCTAAAAACTCCTTAAAATACTTTAATCCAACCCAAGGCGCTGCCGAAATTGGTCTAATAATGTTATATTTTTTAAAGGCAATTATTATACCATACATAGGAATATAATTAAATATAATCATCCATATCACACCAACAAGTGCCATTACTTGGAGATACTTTTGAGCCTTTAATTTATCTATTAATTTCTTTCTTCTGTTTATCTTGTTTTGTTTTTTTTGTGGGTTTACTTTAAAATTCAGTTCCATTGCTACCTCCATTACAAATTGTTTGTTAACGTTTACTAATACTAGTTTACATTGTTTCTTAAGTATTAATAAGGTACATATTTTTACTTATGGTGTTATATTTTCTGTTTCTTTATATTTCCAATAAAAAAAAACTAAAATGTGACACAAGATATTTCACCCTTTGCACATCTTAGTTTTCTTAGGCTTTTTACAAATTAGGCTTCATTGAAAAATACATCAATAGACCATTTATTTTTATTTCTAATCTCGCTAGCGTAGGGTTCTCCAATTCTATTTCCTTTAATTTCAATACTTTTGCCCTTGCTATTTACTAATACCATTTTTTCGACCTTTGCTGCATAGGTGTCTAACTTTTTAGGGTTATGATAGGTAACCTTTGTTGTGGACAAGAATTTAAAGGTAACCTCACCCTTATCATCAAATAACCAACCAGGTAAAAGGGGACTGAGGCATAGACTTAACATCTCATCTTCAAAAGCAAATGGATTTTTTCCAGCCATCATTAAAAACCATATACTAAGCAACTCTGAAGTAGAACCACTAAGTCTTGCCACATAACCCCTTCCATGAGTTGATTTGTCTGGATTCATAGAACTAGCAATGAAGGAAGAGTT
This sequence comes from Clostridiaceae bacterium, assembly GCA_014380625.1. Lineage (GTDB taxonomy): Bacteria > Bacillota > Clostridia > Clostridiales > Clostridiaceae > JACMJL01. The sequence goes on along the minus strand of JACMJL010000130.1, from coordinate 14,227 downwards.
TTCAAGAACACTTCTACCATAAACTTCAGGATCAAGAAAAGGAGCTAAAGTCGTCTGAATATCTTTAAAAAACTCATCATATAATTCTGATTTTAAAAGTGCTAAAAGATATTTATATTCCATATGCATAAATACTGATTCTCTCTCCAGCCATCCTGGAGTAAAAGCCCTTGCTCTTCCTATTTCATCAGACGTATTTTCTAGTGAAACAGAGGTTTTATACATTTTTAAACTATTATCATAAATTTCGCTTTCTTTAATTGAATTATAAAGTCTCCTTGCCGTTTCTTTATCCTCTAGGATTTTTAATGTACGACAAGGTCCCTCTAAGAATAAAGGTAATGGATTGCAGCTAAATTCAGTAATTTTAACGTTTTGATATCCATTCACAGGGTTGAATTTCCCTTCAAGTAGATCATACTTCGTAGCCTCATAGTGAAAATAAGTTGGATAAATCCCATTACCATAATCTAATGAATGCTTAATTCCTAGCTGAATTTTTTTATTAAAGTTTTCAAAAATATCGCTTATTTCCTTAGAAGAAAATTTCTCTTCCTCTCCATTTATGCCATAGAGTATTTTTTCACGGTAATTCTCTCTAAGAGTTGAAGTTCGATCCCAATACTGAAAATCATTTAAGCTACCCTGAAAGTAGTCCCTTAATTCCTTAGCAGCTAATTTTAGAAGTTCAGCCATCTCAATTGGGAGATTGACGTCCCCCTGATACTCTAAAGATATTTCTAGAATGAAATTAATTAACCTTTTAAGTTCTGCTGTTTCATTTAAACTAGATCCAAATAAACCTGGTAGTCCATTCATTGCATCATTCCAGCCTGGTTTATTAGCTTCCATTTCAATTCCCATCCCATAAGCATCCAGGGTCACAAATTTATTTAAAGCTAAAGAAATAAGTTTTGCATACAAATTAGTTTTATAGATTTCACCCTTTCCATTATTGCTTCTTAACCAATTTGTATTTTTAATATTAAGTTGATGATCTTCTAACAAGGCATCATACTGTCTAACTTTTCCATTAACCACAACATATTTATCTTCTCTTTTAAGAATCTTTACTGGACTATGAAAGAAGGTATAATTTAAATCTTCAAAAGCAAAACTCTTAAGTTTGTCTGGATAAATAGATAAATATGTCTCTACTAAATCCATATTATAAGTCCAGTGGTCTGTCCAATAACCCTCTCCAAATTCAGCCTCATAATTCTGATCACTAATTAAAAGTACTTTACCTAAAAACTCATCGTAAATAATATCAGTATCCACATGATTATTTACAAGATAAGTAATAATATGTCCTGGAGTAAACTTCCCAGAAAGTATGTCTTTCATACCATCTTTTTTATCTTTTATATGCAATAAAATTTCTTCTAAATAATCCTGATTTAAAGAAAAGGTAGATCCCTTTACTGATAAGGGATTGTATCCATCCGCCTGAATCAAACTCATAAATTGTTTAACATTAAAATCTTCAACCTGAGGATTAAACAATACGTCACTTCTTCTATTTTGATTTACATCTCTGAAGTTTCCATTTCCTTGAGAATAATAGGCAGGTTCAAGAGAGAAAAAATTATATTCTCTTTCTAAATCTCCGTGTTTTCTTGAGTACACATGATATACGTGATTTTTTTTATTATTTTTAATGATTAATGGATATCCGCCTCTAAGAATATTATCTAAGTAGCATTGATCAACATATTTATCAAACAAAGGGTTGGAGGTTTTTGTAAAGGTATCTTGAACCAAGTTCTCCACTAAAACTCTTGCCTGTTTTTCTTTCTCTTCTATATATTTAAAATTAAAGTCATTTTTTCGTTCATTAATAAGCTCAGGTTTTGCTATGTGCCCAATAATAGTACATATAGCAAACTTGTCTTTAAGTGTTGTCTTCGCTGCAGTAAATCCTCCAGATGACTTATTGGTAGCAACCTGCTCTTGATTAATTATCTCCTCTATGGAACAATTCCAGCCTTCTGGTTTTGTGTAAGCGGTATTACTACCAAAGATAACGTCCATATCTATCAAAGGCTTAATTAAACCCTGACTTTCTGAGGTAAAGGATAAATAGAAATTACCCTGGCTTACCTGTGTCACCTCAGCGGAGTCACCAGTAGTTCCTCTAATCTTATAATAGGGAATATTATTTTCAATATTATTAACCTCAAACCAAGCCCTAAACAAGTTAGACATGGCTTGATAATCAGAATTCTTTACTCCAAAAGGTAGGATTTGAGGCAATCCATCAAGTACCTCTATACATTTTTCCTCATTATCCAAGTTCTCTAGCTCTACTTTTCTTACAATAGCAGCAAAACTTTCCTTAGGCATTGTAAAATAGGTAACAGTTACTTTTATGTTTAAGGTTTCATTTATCTCTTGAATTTTCAATACATTTTTTTCAATAATCATTTTTCTTGTGAAAACATCTCTGGACATAGATGAAAAAATCTCATGTATTTCATCTTTATATTTAATAAAGGTTCTAAACCCTTGAAGTTCAACATTTTTATACATAGTATTTGCTGGGAAAAACTCCATTATGGTGTTATCTTTATCCTTCACTCCAAAACTCCCCATTGCCTGTCCTCTATTTACATAGAAAGACCACATTGGTATTCCATCAATGCCTGCAATTCCAGGCAAAAAGCTTGAAAAGGTTTTTGCCTTATGGTATTCCTGGATTACAAATTCATTAGATTCATTAAACTCATATTTCACTGCCATTTGTTCCACCTACTTTCATATAATCATAAAATATCAAAGTTACAATTGAATGTTCTTCAAGATTGTAACTAACAAACTTACCTTCAATTTCCACATTGAAGCCTTCCGCCTTATCAGTTTCATTCATCACAATCAAGACTATTGTGCCATCTTCATTTAAGAAAGCCACATGTTGAAGTGTTGTAGTTTCTTCTATTGATACTTGAATTCTAAAAGCACCTGGTTTTACAAATTTACTAAATTGACCGATATAGTAATATGAACTATTATAGTGGATTTCCTGTGTCTTTGTATCTGCAACTATTGGAGCATCACAGTAGTTTCCAACATGGTTTGGCCCCCCCATTTCATCTAATACAAGATTCCAATCAAGCCAACCTTCCTGCCAATTGTTAAAGTCTCCAATCATATTTCTACCGTATCTTTCCCCTGTAAGCCAAGAGCCTAAATGTAATCCGCCTTCTTGACAACCCTCACTGAAAATAAGATGCTTGTCTGGATATTTATGGTGGACCTTTGAAAGAATCTCAAATTCTTCTGACATATACCAATGATTAGCTGATCCATATACATATTTTGCTGCCTTTGGATCATCTAAAACTGCAAAAACTCTTTCAATCATTATGTCTCTATTGTGATCAAAAATATATATGTTAATATGTTTCAATCCTTCTCTTTCCATAATTGGTCCAAGATGATCTCTTACAAAATCTCTTTCCTCTTCAGGCATATATTCACATGAATCCCAAGGAGGCGCCGCTGCTGGTTCATTTTGTACTGTTATTGCCCATACATTTAGGTCTTCTTCTTTCGCAGCCTTTATGAACTTTGTGTAGTATAATGCCCAGGTATCCCTGAACTCAGGTAGTAACTTTCCTCCTTCATTCATTTTCCCATTGGTTTTCATCCATGCAGGAGGACTCCAAGGTGAAGCCAACAATGCAATATCTGCCTTTCTTGCCTTTATTGCATCCTTAATCAGCGGAAATACCCACTTTTTTTCATGTGAAAGGTCAAAGGTTTTTAATTCTTTATCATTTTCTTGTACATAAGTATAATTTCCTAAAGAAAAATCACAACTATTTATATGAACACGTCCGATGGAATAACCTATACCCTCAACTGGGTGAAAATACTTATTAATTATTTCTTGTCTTTTACCTGTTTCCATTCTGTCTAATGTATAAGCAGTAGCTTCTGTAAAAGCTCCTCCAAAGCCAATTATTTTCTGGAAGGTTTTATTTGCATTTATCTTTAAAATAGCTCCATTTCCTTTAGTTATTCCAAGGATTAACCCTTGTTTTTCTGTAAGTCTATCTCCTGAAGTTTTCGATGTTTGTATAACCTTTGTTAAATTCACTTTTTCACCTCTTCTTAATTTTTATATAGAAATCTACATTTATAATGCAGTTAACGTTTACAAATATGATTTTACAATATAAAAGCTTAAAATACTTCTCAAGAATTGCTTACATGTTCTCAGATATTGCTATTATTCATAATATTACCGCTCACCTAATTTTAAATTGGGTACAGCATTTAAATTTAAACTAGCAGACTTTCCATTTATAAATTCAAAATAAGCAGCACTTCCTATCATTGCTGCATTATCCGTACAAAGTATTGGTGTTGGAAAAAGTACTTCTATACCTTCTTTTTCTCCTCTTAACATCATGGTCTCTCTTAAACATGAATTAGCTGCAACACCACCTGCAATTGCAATTTTATCTACGCCCTTTTGTTTGCAAGCTTTTATTGCATTATCAACTAATACACTAACTACAGCTTTTTGAAAAGATGCAGCTATATCAGCCTTATTTACTTCAAAACCCTTCATTTCCATTCCATTTAAATAGTTCAGTACAGCAGATTTTATTCCACTAAAGGAAAAGTCTAAAGACTCTCTATGAAAATTTGCACGTGGAAATTTTATTGCATCTTCATTGCCTTCTCTAGCTAATTTATCTATTTTAGGACCTCCAGGGTATCCTAGTCCAATTGCTCTAGCAACTTTGTCGTAAGCCTCTCCAGCTGCGTCATCCATAGTTTGACCCATCACTTCAAACTCTCCATAACTTTTCATATAAACTATAGTAGTGTGACCGCCTGATACCACTAAACAAACAAAGGGCGGTTTAAGTTCTTTATATTGAATAAAGTTAGCACTAATATGTCCTTCAATATGATTCACGCCAATTAAAGGTATATTTCTAGAAAAGGACAGTCCTTTAGCATATTGAAGTCCAACAAGTAGCGCTCCTACAAGTCCAGGACCATAAGTCACCCCAATTGCATCTATGTCCTTAAGGCTCACTCCAGCCTCTTCAAGTGCTTCATTTACTACTGCTCCAATAACCTCCACATGCTTTCTTGAGGCTACCTCTGGAACTACACCCCCAAATTTCGTATGTATATCTATTTGTGAAGCTATAACATTTGAAAGTACCTCACGTCCATTTACCACAACCGCCGCCGCAGTTTCATCACAGCTACTCTCTATAGCAAGTATCTTTATATCCTTCATCGTTAATACACGCACCTTTACCTTTTTAATAGAACCAATTATACTTTATTGACATGTTTTTATCAAATATTTATAAAAAAATAAATGCATCTAATTTTTTAAGATGCATTTTACTTATTATTTTTAGAGTTCTAGTATAATCTCACTAGCCTTAATTTACATTCCAAATATTATTTAGGTTTGACTGTATTATTGCTGCACTTATAATTGAAAATCCAAAAACACTTAATAATAAAAGTACTATTGAGTCATCAGATACTCTTACTGAAGCCTTTTCCTGACAATAACTAATACGTTTTCCCATCTTATAGTACCAATATAATACATAAATCCCGCAGGTTATAATACCAAATAATAAAACTAGTACACCGGAAGTATCATTATCACCTAAATAAGCATTAACGTCCTCAGTTGTAGCATACATCCAGTAAAGAAAGTATATACCACAAGTAATTAAACTAAATAGTATTACCAATACTACACTTCTTTCCCTTGATTTCATTTTAATTCCTCCTTTCAACACATTATTATCAATTAATCATATTATTTAAGTTATATATATATGCTATAATAAAACAATCATATTAGCAAGAGTAGGAGTAATAAATCGTGGAAAATTATGCAAAAGTAGTAATAACCGGTTCTCCAATATCAAAATCAAATTTTAAATTGTTTAATCTAAACGGTAGAGCCATATTGCCCTTTAATTCAGGGAAATATCATGATAGATATGCTGTATATGAAGAGCAGATAGCTTATGAAGCTAGACATCAAAATCCTGGTTTAGTGCTGACAGAAGCATTAATTGCAGTGCTTCATGTATATTATAAAAGTAGAAAACGTCATCCTGATACAAATAATATTACGAAGAGTATCTTCGATGGCATTGAAAAAAGCGGACTAATCATAAATGATGTTCAAGTTCGAAGACTTATTATAGAAGAATTTTACGACTCTGAAAATCCTAGGTTTGAGTTAGAACTTTATGGAGAAAGCAGTTTTTATATGACCTATGAAATATTCCAAAAGAAAAAAAAGGAACCTGCAATAGAATACTCTCTCCCGCCAAATAGAAAGTCCACAGCTAAAGCTATTTCACCAAAAACTAAAAACATCACAACTGAAGGTGTTGAAATTTGTGAAGTCTGTGGAAAACATTTAGACAAGCTTTCTAGAGTATCCGCAAATAAAGGCACTACCTTACTTTGCAAGGAGTGCCTGAAAAAATTACTTAGATAATACTTAGCTACCCCTTTTAACAGAAGCGGTAGCTTTTAGCTACCCCTTTTAACAGAAGCGGTAGCTATTATATTAACTCCAGTATTAAAAATATTTTCAATTACTATTTGTCCAATCTTTACAGGAGCCTTAAGAGATACCTTTTTTAGTTCCCTAATTGTATCAAATACTAGTTGTTTTGGTATATCAACTTCCGACTTCACAGACACCACAGATAAAAGCCCTCCAACTACAACCACCGTTGAGGTGACAATGCGAGTTGGGTTCGTACATTCTTTTTCACCATACTCCGCCCCTCTTTTGCAGTTGTTACCAGTAATTTTTGCTACTTTTTTATCTTCCATTTCTACTTCCAATTGACATCCAATTGGACAACTTATGCAAGTTAATTTTTTCTTAATCATTCTTAATCCTCTACTTTGAAAGTAATGTTCTTACATTTAGGATATTTTTTAAAGATATCACTTGTAAGTCTTATTGTTTCCATTTCTCCAGGAGTAAGTATTCTTTTTTTTATCTGAATTTCTCTTGTATCATCAAAATAAACAGAAATATTTTTATCTCTATAGGCATCTAACACCCTAAATCTTACATCTATAAAACCCTGAATGTTTTCAGGATTTATATATTGAGGAACGGTATATCTAATACCAGACTCCGAGAAAAGCTGAACCTTATCCCCTTTGAAATTTTTACCCAAAACATACATTGCCGCATTTTTTCCAGCACTTACACTTTCAGTAGTAACATTGTCCACTAGGTCATGCACATGAAGCACATTTCCACAAGCGAAGAAACCCTCAACATTGGTTTGCATACTTTCATCTACTTCAGGGCCATAAGTAGTGGCAGATATTTGTATCTCTGCTTTTTTTGAAAGTTCATTTTCAGGAACTAAACCAACAGAAAGTAAAAGTGTATCACATGGAATATACTCCTTAGTTTCTAAAATTGGTCTTCTATTTTTATCCACTTCAGCAATTGTTACTCCCTCTAATCTATCTTTACCCTTTATACTTGTTATTGTATGATTTAAAAGAAGAGGTGTGTTGTAATCATCTAGGCACTGCACAATATTCCTCTTTAATCCACTAGAATAGGGCATTAGTTCTACAACAGCCTTTACCTTTGCCCCTTCAAGGATCATTCGTCGTGCCATAATTAAACCTATATCCCCGGAACCAAGAATTACAACTTCCCGCCCAGGCATAAAACCCTCTATGTTTACAAATCTTTGAGCAGTTCCAGCCGTATATATTCCCGCACATCGGCTTCCTGGTATATTAATTGCACCTCGAGGTCTTTCTCTGCAACCCATACATAATATAATTGCCTTTGCACTTATTTCTATAATTCCTTCCTTGCCATTTACTGCTGTAATAAACTTATCCTTATTTAAATCTAAAACCATAGTATCTAATTTATATTGTATTTTTTCTTCCTCAACTCTGTCTATAAACCTTTGTGCATATTCAGGTCCTGTAAGTTCTTCTTTAAAGGTATGAAGTCCGAAACCACTATGAATGCATTGATTTAATATCCCACCTAAAGTATTCTCTCTTTCTAAAATAAGAATGTTTTCAATTCCATTTTCTTTGGCAGAAAGAGCTGCTGCAAGCCCTGCTGGGCCTCCACCAATAATTACTATATCATACTCTCTCATGATTTTCCTCCTCCACTATATATCTTCTTTATTCCTACTCACTAGTATATTAGACTTTCCCCCACATTTTGTTACTTCAAGTACTGATATATTAAGCTCTCTTGCAAGAATATCAACTATCTTTGTGGTACAGAAACCAGCCTGGCATCTGCCCATTAAAGCTCGTGTTCTACGCTTAACTCCATCTAAGGTTTTAGCACCAAGTGGCCTATTTATAGCCTCCATTATTTCCCCTTCACTTATAGTTTCACATCTACATATTATTCTACCATATTCTGGCCTCTTTGCTATCAATTCTATTCTTTCTATATTAGACATTTCTCGAAATTTTTTAATGCCTTTCCTTTTAGCTCTAAATTCACTATTTAATTCTGGTTTTAGCTTACTAACTACTATTTCTTTAATATACTCACCTATTGCAGGTGCACTTGAAAGCCCTGGTGATTCAATGCCCGCGGCATTGATAAAGCCTTCTGCATCCATTGGTTCCCCAATAATAAAATCGTCTATAAGACTATGAGCCCTTAGCCCTGTAAAGGATGATATTAATTCTCCTATTGGCACATCTTTAATGCTACTATTTGCCTTATAAAGTATCTCTTCAAGTCCTTCCTTAGAAGTGTCTAAATTTAATTTATCTTCTAGATCCACTGCATTAGGCCCTATAAGTAAATTCCCATCTACAGTTGGTGTAACAAGCACCCCCTTACCCATAAATGTGGGTAATTGAAATATTGTTCTGTAGACTATACCTCCAGCTGCTTTGTCAAAGAGACAATACTCACCTTTTCTTGGGGTGATTATTATCTTTTCTTTACTAACCATATTATTAATTTCATCAGCAAACATACCAGCCGCATTAATAACAACTTTTGATTCTACATTTTCTTCTAGAGTTTTAATAATATATTTACCTTCAATTTTCTCTATATTCTTTACTTCTCTTAAAAATTTAAATTCTACTCCATTTTCATAAGCATTCTCTGCGAGAGCAATAGTCATTTCATATGGACAGCATATCCCTGAAGAGGGAGCATAGAGGGCGCCAACCACATTATCTGTGACATTAGGCTCCATTTCTTTAATTTTCTCAGGAGTTAAAATTTGAAGTCCCCAAACCCCATTTAGTTCTCCCTGGAGTTTAAGTTCCTCCAATTTGTATAAATCCTTTTCATCAAAACATAACACCAAAGCCCCTATTCTTTTAAAAGGAAAATCTAATTCCCTGGCAAGTAAATCAAAACTTAAGTTCCCTTTAACATTTAGCTTGCCTTTTAAGCTTTCAGGTCTTGTATCAAAGCCTGCATGAACTATGCCGCTATTTGCCTTTGAGGTTCCAGTGCCCACATCCTCACTTTTTTCTAAAACACAAATCTCTAATTTGTATTTACATAACTCTCTCGCTATAGAACAGCCTATAACTCCAGCTCCAATTATAGTAACATCAAACATATAGATTACCTCCATAACAATATATAAAAAAAGCTTACAAACAATTACTACCCTGTTTGTAAGCTTACACTTATTTATTTAAAAAATAAAGATTATTTTTCCTTTATTTAATTACACTGCACAATTTGAATAAATCCCATCATGGGAATTTTCTTTAGTTGCCTCATATTCTTTACAAAGCAATGCTCTAATATATCCCCTATCCTTTGTGGTGGAATCAATATAGAATCCTCTTCCATAGTAAAATCTTATTAATAATAAAACTTTGGATGCTGTATGAAGATATAATTTTTCTATACCAAGTTCCTTCATAACTTCATCAACTGCATCAATAAGAACAGCTCCAACTCCATTTTTTTGCTGTGAACTCTCAACCCCGAATCTACTTAAGTAGGCCGTACCATCATTATTAATTTCAACTCTAACACTACCAACAACAATATCATCTATAGTAGCAACAAGAAATACTTTTCTTTCAATTTCCTGTTCAACATGCTCATAGGTGTCAAAAAGTGCTGGGATTCCATACTCAATACCTGCTGATTCTTTATAAACTTGAAAAACTTCTTTGGTTATCCTCAATATATCAGGAATATCCCCTTTTAAAGCTTTTCTCACCACAAAGTTCTTATTTTTCATCGATCTACCCCCAATACAATTTTTATTCAAATTCAGCCTGACTAGAGCAGTTATTACTTATAACTTTGCTTAATCAGTATGCGTATAATTATACATAATTTATATACAAATTACAATAGTATTTTATAATTTCAACTAAAAATTACCCTGATTACCTATGCGTCACCAAATCTACACTATTTTTATGATTTTCAAAACTTAATACAGTAATTTATTATAATTATGCATTTTATATTATAAAAACCTCTAAAATAATCTTTCAATTTTAGAGGTTTTTATCTTTAACTTATTAATTAATGTTATATTGTCTTATTTTTAGTAACCATTCTCAAAATGAATTTTACAACTTCATTTACTACAATAACCAATGATGCTAACCCTATTATTTTTGCCCACATCAAAGCACTTAAAGGTACTGCGTTAAAGAAGTCTGCAAATACTGTAGTAACTATAACCTGTGCTACTGCAGTTATACTTATTATCACCAATGCAATTCTATTATTTAGAAATTTAGGGATGATACTATTTAGACCAAACTCTCTACAATTAAATGCATTAAATAAGGCACCAAAGGCAAAGAGTGCAAAAAGTACAGTTTCCATCTCACTTGCAGCATTAATTATCTCAGTTGAAGCCCCAAGTGGATTAAAAGTCATCTGCATTATAAGAACTCCAGACATATAAAATGCATTTAACAACATAGAAATAAACATAGGTTTAGTTATAATATTTGCATTTCTATTGATAGGTTTTCTTTCAAGTACTCTTTCTCTAACAGCTTCAAGCCCTAAAGATAAAGCCGGAGGACCATCCATTATTATATTAACCCATAATAATTGAATTGTAGTAAAGGGCATTTGAAAATCAAAGAGTACAGATAATATTGCCACAAAGAAGGCCACAAGATTTACAGTTATCTGGAACTGGATAAATCTTTGGAAGTTTTCGTAAATACCACGGCCCCACTTAATTCCTTGTACTATAGTTGAAAAACTATCGTCTGTAAGAATTATATCTGCCGCCTTCTTACTAACCTCAGTTCCTGCAATACCCATGGCAATTCCAACATCAGCTTTTGTAAGTGCAGGAGCATCATTGATTCCATCTCCAGTAACTGCAACTACTTCACCATTTGCTTGAAGCGCTTCTACTATCCTCATCTTTGTATCTGGTTTAGAACGAGCAACAATAGCAATGTTTTTAATTTCTTCTCTTAATTCTGCATCAGATAATAGATCAATGTAGCTTGCTTCTATAGCTCTTTTACCACTTTTTAATAATCCTAATTCTTCTCCAATAGCTATAGCAGTATTTATATTGTCTCCCGTGAGCATCTTTGTCTCAACCCCTGCTTTTCCAGCAGTTTCAATAGACTCTTTAACATCTGGTCTTAGAGGATCTTTTATAGCAACGAACCCAGTAAATACAAGATTTCCACTTACTAAATCAGAATCATAGTCTAGAGCTATCTCATCATATTCTTTAAAAATCTGATATGCAAAACCTAGTAATCTCATAGATTTTTTCTGTAAAGCTTCAATTTCCTTTTGAATTTCTTCTTTTCTTTCAGGAATTAAGGCAATAGTTTTTCCAGCCTTATTCTCAAACTTACATAAATTCAAAACTACTTCAGGAGCGCCTTTAGTTAAAAATACTTGTGAATTATCTAACCCAGCAATTACTGTAACCATTTTTTTATTTTTTGAACTAAAAGGTATCTGATGTTTAACTTCAGCTGTTTTTCTTACATTAATATAGTCTTGGTCTTTATGATGTAAGATAAGAGCGCATTCCGTAGCACTTCCAAGATACTTTACATCGGCACCATTAATTTCAATGTCTGCAGTACTATTAATTAAACAGTTTTCAGTAAAATAACTAGCATAATCAGCTTTATTATCATTTACATAGTCACCATCTATGTATATTTTTTCAACCGTCATGCGATTCTGTGTTAGTGTTCCAGTTTTATCTGAACAAATAACACTTACTGAACCTATAGTTTCGCAGGCTTCATTCTTAGTAACTAGTGCATTGATTTTGGCCATTTTTTGTTTAGTAATTGCTAGCGTCATACTAATCATGGTTGGTAATCCTTCAGGTACAGCTGCAACTATTAAAGTTATACATATTATAAAAGCATTTTTTACAGGATCAATAGAATTAAGAAAGGGTAGCACTCCAGTTAAATCCACATTAAATTCTTTACGTAAAATCAATTTTGCAAACATTACTATAAACATTATAAGTGCTATAACGCTAGAAACCTTAGAAATTGTCTCCCCAAGTCCTCCTAACTTAGCTTGAAGTGGCGTTTGCAAATCACTTTCTTTAAGGCTCATGGCGATTTTACCCATCTCAGTACTGTCACCAGTTCCAGTCACCACTAATGTACCTCTTCCGTAGGCTACCAAGGATCCTAAAAACAGCATATTCTTTTGTTTTGCTGGAACAGGCTCTTGCACCACGGTCTTACCCTTTGATTCAATAGACTCCATTTCAATAATTAAGTCTGAACTTTTACTCACATCATCGGATTCACCTGTAAGCATATCTTCTCTAATTTTTAAATCTATAGAGCTAATCAACCTTCCATCAGCAGGGATCATATCACCAGTCTCTACAAAAGCAATGTCTCCAGGTACTAATTCGCTTTTACTAATTTGGGTAATTTCACCATTGCGAAGTACCTTCACCATAATATTGCCTGTCATTTTTGAAAGCTCATCTGCAGCCTTTTTAGACTGACCTTCGGTAATAATTTTTATTGCTATACCTATGGCAATAGCGCAGACGATACCAATGGCATCATAAATTTCACCGATTAATCCACTAATAAATGCCGCCACCAACAAAATAATCATCATTTTATCAGTTATTGACTCTTTAACTTCTTCCCAAAGGGATACTTCTTTTGCTTTTGTAAACTCATTTACTCCGAATTTTTCAATACGTTCTTTAACCTCTGAGCTATTTAAGCCCAACTTTTCGTTAACATTAAGTTCTTTTAGAACTTTTTCTGCTTGTACATTATAATACTTCAAAAAAACACCGCCTATCCAATTATTTTTTAATTTACCTATTTCCTCATAGTTTTCGACCTGTTGTATTTTCTATTTTTAAAATAAACTATCATTATTGAAGTTGTTGAAAATAATCCAACAGCTACTAATACTAAACTAAAATTGTTCTTAACATAATTAATATTTCCAAAGAAAAAACCTGAAAGTGTAAAAAGTAAAACCCAAGAAACACTTCCTAATATGCTGTATCCTATAAATCTCCTGTAAGGCATACCTCCCATACCAGCTGTAAAAGGTACAAAGGTCCTAAATATAGGTAGAAATCTAGCTAACGTTACTGTTTTCCCACCATGCTTATCGTAAAAGTTATGAGCCTTTAAAATATGTTTTTTGTTAAAAAACATCACCTTATCCCGTTTAAATATTTTTGGTCCAAGATATCTTCCTATATAATAGTTTGAAGTATCACCAAGTATTGATGCTGATATTAAAATTATAATTGATAACCCTATATTCAATGTGCCTCCAGAAGATAATGCACCAACAATAAATAGTAAAGAGTCCCCAGGAAGAAAGGATGTTATAACTAATCCTGTCTCACAAAATATTATTGAAAACAGAACCACATAAATAAAGTTACCAAAATAGACTATTAACTCATTTAAATGAACATCTAAGTTAATTAAATAATCTAATGGTTCTATTAGCATATCCATTTTCATTCCTCCTTTAGTTAGTTAACCATGTTTTAGAACATCTCCTTTCTGAATGATGTATTATCATTACTATTCTGCATAAAATAGATAAATAATATTCACTCTTTTCCTTATATATAAAAAAAGAGACTTTTAGCACAATAAAAAATTGTGCTAAAAGTCTCACTTTAGTAATAAACTAAGATAAAGCCAGGTTAATCTAATAACCGGGTATGTTGACTTTATCACC
>JACMJL010000129.1 GCA_014380625.1 Clostridiaceae bacterium | reverse complement strand
TAACTACGATGATGAACAATCTATGGGACAGAAAGCTCAGTATATTAAGTCCAAAGGTCTAGGTGGTGCAATGGTATGGGAATTAAGTCAGGATCCGAATAGAGTCCTTTTGAGTGCGTTGTATAAAGGGTTACAGTAAATACTTTCACACTCTCAACTAGTATAGGTATCTATAGGAAGAATGATCATCTTAGTATCAGGACAAGTTAATTACTCTTCTTTTAGTATTATTCACTCTTTAAATCTATATCCTGTTCCCCAAAGTGTTACAACTTCAATATTTAGATTTATTACTTTAAAAATGGGGGATTTATCTACTGAAGCATTGGTAAAGGCTGGTGTTGCTTTCGATTTTAATGGATTTATAGTGAAACCCTACCTTGGTTTTTAATTATACTTGTTATGGGATTTGCTTTCTTCATACTTTGTGTTAAGCAGTTTAATAAAGCAGATTTCTCAAAAGTATAAGCATGTGATCCCCATAAGCTATAGTCTCAAAGTTTATGACCAAAAAAATAGTAAGTAAATATTTAAGGCATTCCAGATGAAATTTCATTTAGAGTGTTTTTTGCATTTACCCACGACCTCTCAAATAAATGCTGAAAAACACTTGCATGTTACGTAACGTAATGTGATAACATAGATTTTAGAGGTGGTTAGATTGAATAAAAAACAATATCTGGTTGGAGAAATAGCTGCTGCTACGGGGCTAACTGTACGCACCTTACAGCATTACGATAATATTGGGCTTCTGCCTGTATCAGGAAGAACAACCAGTGGTAGAAGATATTATTCCCAGGCAGATCTGGTTCAACTGGAGCAAATCATTTTTTATAAATCAATAGCTATCGGAATAATGATTACGCTGCTGACCTTCTTAAGTGGACAGATAATATTATCTAGTAATGGGATGAATATGGTTTCATTATCTAGTTTTGAACTTATACAGCTATTGGTAGGATGTGCAGTTATACCTATATTTTACTGTTTATTGACTGTGTGCTTGACCTTCTTATTTCAAAGTAGCGCTGGTAGTATATCTTTTACTTTAGGAACTATGCTTTTACCAGCATTCATTACATGGTTTAGCACACCTGTTCAGCAAGTGCTACTTCCCATTATGCCAAGATCGGCATTGCATAGCTTAGCAGGTATAGCAGAGCGAGGTACCACAGAAGAATTAACTATTCTTTCAAGTATAAGTACTTTGGCTATTTGGATTTTAATAGCTTATTTCATTGGAGTTTGGAAGTTTAAGAGAAGGGATTTGTAGTTATGGTTTTAAAAAAATATCAGCTTGAGTTGAAATGATACAGATAAAAAAGATGTGGTTGTGGGTCTTGTAATTTTGCATAAATTGAGGTTTTAATACACACTATAGGGAATATCATAAAATTTTAATTATAATGGTGCTAATATGAAACTCAAAATGATAAATGCTGCAGCTCTTATTCTACAGTTTGATCAGGAGTGCAGTAGGCTATATTCAAAGTTAAGAGAAAAGTATATTTTTACCAGAGATAATATTGCTTTAGTTTATAAATATAATAACGGTACACATATAGATATTATATCATTAAACGAAAATAGAGAAGAGGTTGATGGTGATAAATTTATCTGTGTAGAAGAATTTAATATTGAAAATATTACAGTTTATATTACTTACGGTGATGAAAATTTAGCTATGAGTATTTCTGTTTCGATCGATATGGAAGATAATCAATATTTTATAGATTTTTATGATATATTCAACTTCATGCAAATAAATGAGCTGAGAAAGACAAATTTTCTTGATGTGTCTAATGAACAGGATATAGTCAGAATTATAAGACGATTTGAGGAATTTTTACATTTATATTTAGAAATTATAATGGACCTATCTATAGATGAGAATGAATTTAATCAATTTATTGAATTTCTGGAGCAAAAATATAAAAAAATCACCTTAATAGAAGCTTGGCATACTTCAAGAGGAGATAGCCACTTTGAAAAGGGTGACTATAAAAAAGCTGTAAAAACTTACTCAAAGGTATTGCCGGTACTTTCTCATATACAAACGCAAAAATATCAACAGAGTATTGAGGCAGTTGGGGATATGAATAGAGAAATAGAACTTCTTAAGAAATTTGAAATGGAGAAGGATTTATATTATTTTAAAAAAGTAAAGATAGTAATAATTAATGATTCAATATGGATAAGCATCTTTTTTTTGCTTTGGCCTATTATTACGGGGATTTTTTTTCTACTTTTCTATACTATTTATTACGTATATTTTAGTCAATTGAATGAAGAAGCGTTGATCTATTTTCTGAAACCACATGTAGGCTATTGCACAATTCCAGCTATGTTCATAGGCATGTTTGCTACTTTCTATCCTGCATATAGAATAATGAAGAAGATTAAAAGAAAAAAATTCAGAGAGTATATAGCAGCTAAAAAATCTAGTGAGAGCCGCTTGACAGTTGCGTCTACAATTGGGTTAGGCCTTTTACTTCTGGGAATTACTATTATGGTTATATTGGGTTTTCACTGGACCATAAAGTTTACAGATAATGCTATATATGATGGAAGTAAATTCTTTTCTATGTCAGAAGAACGGTATGAATACCAAGAGATTGAAGGTATATATAACGTAAGTCATGCTATCGATAATCCAGAAATAAAAACTGAATTCTATGTTATAAAATATAAAGATGGAAATATTTCAAATCTTATTAATTTTTCTGATTTAAATGATGAAATAGAAGATAAAGTTTTAGCGATTTTTGAAATAAAAGGTGTAAAAATCAAAACTGTTGAGTACTTTAAGCTTATAAACTAAAGACAGGCTATATTTCAATTCATATAGTCCGTCTTTTATAAATTCCAATGTAACGTTTTGTACGACATAAACTCTATATAAATATAGTAGAATAATGGTTTTAAACCCTATTTTCAAAAATGTAGAAATTAATTTTTTTATTTTTTGGACACAATAGAGAAGGAATTTGATTAGTTTTTTTAATTGCGTTTTTTAATATTTAGTAGGCTAAGTTAAGGAGGGATTACTATTAAGATAATAGGTAGATTTCTTGAACCAGGC
>JACMJL010000128.1 GCA_014380625.1 Clostridiaceae bacterium | reverse complement strand
TATAGTCCCCTGTATCAATCCAGCCTACATTTTGTCCACCTTCTGAACAAACTTCAGTTGCAACATTTAACATAGCATTATAGCTTTCAGCTTCAATATTTCCTGGGATTGCCTTACCCCCAGGAATATTAATGGTATATAATGAAGTTGCTATTGCAGAATCAGTCATCCCAGCCATAGTAGCAAGGGCTTTAATGGTAGTTGTACTTGCCACCTTAATTGCACCAGTGTAGGTTAAAGATGTTGAAGTTGGTGTTGAACCATCAGTTGTGTACTTTATGATAGCACCAGCTGTCGCACAAGCTATAGTTACATTTTGTGCTGATGTATAAGTCCCAGCTACTGGGTTGAAGGTTGGTATGGCCACCTTTTCAGGTTGAGTGTTTTGTGATGTAAGGTTCATCCAGTTGAAGTTCCATCCATTAGTTAGAGCCTTAACACGTAGAGTCTGACTTCCTGCACTTAAGTTTAGCGAAGTGGTAACAGTCTGCCAGTTTTGCCACCCCCCTGTGCTAGGAATTGTCATGGTTGCTAGTGCAGTAGTTCCTTTTAGAAGCTGCAGTTGAGTTCCTGTGTAAGGACTAGATACTCTAAATTCAGTGGTATAAAGTCCTGCAGTCTGAACATTTAAAGTGTATTCCATCCAATCTCCTGCATCTATATAACCCACATTTAATCCACCTTCAGAACAGGATTCCACTTGTATGCCACTCATGGCTGAATAGGTTTCTGCCTCTATCTTACCTGGATCTCCTGTAGCCGCTGCTACGGGTACAAAAGTAAAGGTGATTCTAATGATTATTGCAAGTGCCGTTAATATAGCTAGAATTCTTTTTTTTAGATTCATAACAATTCCTCCTCCTAATATACTTCAAATTCCCACAGTGAGTAACCATACCCAGTTGCCCTTTGAGAGCCGTACATTCTGCAATACCTTCCATTGGCTGGATTAATTGAGATATCATCGATTCCCCCATCACCAGTGGTAGTAGTATACACATCAACCCAAGTAACTCCATCATTTGATACCTGTAACTTATACGCCTTACCATAAGCAGCTTCCCAGTTAAGTTTAATTCTGCTAATGTTTTTTACAGCCCCAAGGTCCACTGATATCCACTGAGGATCTGAAAATGCAGAGGACCATCTTGTGCCAGTATTCCCGTCAAAAGCTGAATTAGCTGTAAATCCGCCCTCATGTCCCGACTCTGTTACAGGCTTATTCAATGCAAGATTAACAGAATTTACTGAAAGAAAATTACACCAGTTTAAGTTGAAACCTCCCACATTAGCGTACACTCTTAGCGTTTGATTTCCAGCAGCAAGATTTACAGTTGAACTAACTGTCTGCCAGTTTTGCCAGCCACCAGTATTAGGAATATTTGTGGTTGCAAGTACTGTGTTCCCATTTTTCAATTGAATCTGACCCGTTGCATTGGGACTTGATACTCTGTATTGGACTGTATAACTTCCTGCTGATGGTACATTTACGTTGTAATCCATCCAGTCTCCAGTATCTATCCAGCCTACATTCAAAGTACCTTCAGAACATGTTTCCGTCTGAACACCACTCATCACACTATATTTTTCTGCCTCTAGTTTTCCAGGTATTGTATTGTTTGCGGTGGTGATTGTATATAAAGCATTTACCACAGCTGAATCAGTCATTCCCTGATTAATAGCATAGGCTTTAATTGTTGTGGTTGTCCCCACATTAATGGCCCCTGTGTAGGTGGTGGAGGTTGCTGTAGGCGTGGAACCGTCGATAGTATATTTAATAGTAGCTCCCGCTGTTGCACAAGAAAGTGTTACACTTTGTGCTGATGCATAGGTCCCTCCTGCAGGGTTGAAGCTAGGTGAGGTTACTTGTAAAGGTGGTTGTACACCATTAACTGAAACCATATTGAACTTTTCATTGTTTCCAATTGTAGTTGCTGTTGCTGTCATAGCACCAGTGACCGGTGCAGTTACATATTTTCCATTAGCTGCACACTTTAGAGATATAGTACCATCAGCATTGGTAACCTTCTGAAAGGTCTCCGTGGCTCCTACAGATTCCTTAATTGCAATCAATTGATTATTGACTGCAGAGGCACTTGCATATTTATAGTTCATAAGACTGATTAAGGCTATATTACCATTACCAAGATCCTTTTGTTCAAAGGTCTCCCAAGTACTTGCACTTCCTCGATTTGCATAAAGTAGGTCTCCATTGTAACTGTCTGAACTTACAAATTGACCATTTCCCACATTTTTTAACTGTATTAAACTCCTAGCTACAGGTGTTGGATATAAACCACCTTGGCGCTGATACACTCTCACATAGTCCACGGAATATTTTTGAGGGAAAACAGTTGATGCATCTGGAGAGCCTGGCCATGCTCCACCCACAGCAAGGTTTAGAAGTAAAAAGTCATTATGATTGAATACCCAGGTTCTTCCGAAAAGGTCATCCGTGGTTCTTTGTTCATATAATTGTCCGTCAAAATACCATCTAATTACATTTGGTTCCCACTCAATAGCGTAGGTATGAAAATCATTAGAAAAGCCTGCTGGATTATCATGCCATCCACCAATGCCACCAGCTCCGTTATATCCCGGTCCGTGAATTGTGCCATATATCTTTGTCGGGGTAGATCCCACAAATTCCATAATATCTGTCTCCCCGCAATTTGGCCAACCAGTTGTGCCAATGTCACTGCCAAGCATCCAGAAAGCAGGCCAAATGCCTTGTCCAATAGGAAGTTTTGCTCTCATTTCCACCTTACCGTATGTAAAGTCAAACTTGCCATTAGTTTTTATTCTTCCTGAGGTGTATTCACTTCCACCATAATTCTCCTTAATAGCTTTTATAGTAAGAAATCTATTATTGGAGTTGGCAGGGTCTTGCTCCATATAAACGTTTTCTGTACGATTAGTGTAATTTTCCAACTCTCCGTTTCCCCAGCCGCCACCTCCAGTTTCGTATACCCATTTGGAGGTATCAACGCCTGTACCAACAGCACCATTAAATTCATCACTCCAGGCAAGTTGCCAATCCCCTGTTGCCGCCTTCACCGGTGTAAAATTAATTATGGTACTAATGACTAATGCATTAACTATCAATACAGATAGCATTCTTTTTTTTAACAAAATAATAATCCTTCCTTTCTAAAATACTTCAAATTCTGCTAGTGTATTTGAAGCAAAATAATAACTCTCTTCAGGTTAAATTATACTAATGTTGTAAATAATGTAAGTCTGTCCGTTGATGATAGTAGTGTTAGGCAATTGAGTCCTTGGATTTGATACGTCTATAGGTCCATATCACCTGTACTTACTTGTGAAGAATTGCTATAAATGTTTTTTAGGAGTCATGGGGCGTATCTGATATGTGTGATCGAATTCACCTCCTTATAGTGATGAACAGTTTTATTCGCATCACAGGTTTACTGTAAACGTTTGTAAAACTTAACTAATTATACTTAATAATGGAATATGTTTCAATCAAAAAAACCATACATATTTTCAATATCTTATTAAAATCAATATAAACATACAATAATTTACTGAAAGTAAAAATAAAGTGATAGCTATTTTTATAATAGCTATCACTTTATTTTCTATAAGCTAATTTCTTACTTAACCAATTGAATTTCCCTCAAAAAGTCTTCAGCAACCTTTGCTGGATCTTCACCAAGCTTATCAACCTTGTAATTTAACTCTATCATCTTCTCATCGTTAATCTTACCAGCTAATTTATTAATTAAAGCTTTAAGTTCTGGATGTTTTTCAAGAGTTTTATTATTAATTATTGGTGCGGCATAATAAGGTGGGAAGAAATGCTTATCATCCTTTAAAACCTTAAGCTTAAATGCCTTTATTAATCCATCTGTAGTAAAGGCATCTACTACATCAGTTTTATTGCTACCTATAGAGGTGTATCTTAAACCACCATCCACCGGACTAACCTGTTTAAAATTTAGGTTATATACTTTATTTAGTCCCACATAACCATCCTCTCTGTTACTAAATTCTATTGTACAACCTAATATAAGCTCATTTCCTACCTTTGCTAAATCCGAAAAGGTCTCTAAATTATACTTTTCAGCAGTTTCCGGTCTTACAGCTAATGAATAACCATTATTAAAGCCTAGAGGTTCTAACCAAGTTATACCATAGTTTTTATTAAAATATTCGCTTACTAATTTATAAGTTTCATCTGGATCACTAATGGATTTTTGCTTCATCATATTAACTAAGCCTGTTCCAGTGTACTCAACATACATGTCTAGTTCACCAGTTTTTAATGCATCAAAGGCTATGCCTGTAGCTCCTAAATTTAATTTTCTTTCTACTTTAATATCTGTGTTCTTTTCAATTAAAGTTGCTAGTATATTACCTAATATGAGCTGCTCGTTAAAATTCTTAGAACCAATAACAATTGCATCACTTTTTTTAGTAGAAAAAAATAAACCAGTTACTATCATAATAACTACTAAACTAGTAGCTACAATTTTTTGCCATTTGCTAAACTTATGTTTTTTTCCTTTTGGTAATTTAATTGTGCCATCTGCTTTTTTAATTCCTGGAGGTGTAACACCTTTTTCAATTTTTCCTACTATAAAGTCCATTACAAGTGCTAATATACAGGCAGGAATTGCTCCCGCTAGAATCATATTATTATCCACCATTTGCACTCCTGAGAATACCAAGTACCCAAGTCCACCTGCACCAATAAAGGCTGCAATGGTCATAAGTCCAACAGCGGTAACTGCTGAAATTCTTATACCCGTCATAATTATTGGCAAAGCAAGGGGTAATTGAACAATTTTAAGTATTTGTCCATTTGTCATTCCCATGCCCTTTGAGGACTCAATTACATCTGGATTTATATTCATAAGCCCTGTATAAGTGTTTTTAATTATAGGAAGTAAAGAATATAAAAATACCATTAGTATTGCTGGTTTACTACCAATTCCTAATAAAGGTATTAAAAATCCTAATAAGGCTAAACTAGGAACTGCTTGTATTACATTTGCAAATCCTATAACTGGACCAGACAACTTCTTGATTCTAGATATTAATATACCTAAAGGTACTCCAACAATTATAGCTATAAAAACAGCAAGTATGGTTAGTTTAATATGCTCAGCTGTTAACTGTATTATCTGTCCTTGTCTTGAGACTACAAAGTCTTTAAATTTATATATTGAATTAAAAATATTCATTAAGCATTCACCTCCTGGTTAATATACTGGTTGCTTAAAACACTTAATAAACTGCTTTTAGTAATTAGTCCAACTAATTTTAAGCTGTCATCTACAACTGGCATATATCCAATTTGAAGTTCATTCATACTATTAAGAATATCAATTAAAGATTCATCAAGCATAGCGGTCTTAACTTCTGTTTCCATAATAGCATCTAACTTTATGGAACCTTTATCATTCCTTCTGATGTCTTTTAGTGTAACAATTCCTTGTAACTTATTTTCTTTATCCACAATTAATAAACTATCAACTTTATTTGACTTCATGATTTCCACGGCTTGTACTATGGTTCTACTACCAGTAGTTTTAATAGGTTCAGTAATCATAATGTCCTTAGCTTTTATAAACTCTGGCTGCTGCCAAATTCTATTTTTCCCAATAAATTCTTCAATAAATTCATTAGCAGGGTTCTTAAGAATTTCTTCTGGAGTATCAAACTGAATAATATCTCCGTCCTTCATAATACAAATTCTATCAGCAAGTTTAAGTGCTTCATCCATATCATGAGTTACGAAAACTATAGTTTTTTTAAACTCTTGCTGAAGATTAAACAATTCATCTTGGAGTTGATTCCTGGAAATTGGATCTAAAGCACTAAAAGGCTCGTCCATAAGAATAATATCAGGATTTGTTGCAAAGGCTCTTGCTACTCCAATTCTTTGCTGCTGACCTCCACTTAATTCACAAGGATATCTGTCTACATACTGCGTTGGTTCCATTCCTACTAATTTTAACATCTCAGTAGTTCTTTCTATTATCTTATCTTCTGACCATTTTTGTAATCTTGGTATTAGACCAATATTTTCTCCAACAGTCATATGAGGAAGAAGTCCTGTTTGTTGTATAACATAACCCATATTTCTTCGAAGCCTAATAGTATCTTCTTTAAATATATCCTTACCTTCTAAATATATATTTCCTGAACTTGGTGCAATTAACTTGTTAATCATTTTTA
The DNA here is from genome assembly GCA_014380625.1 of Clostridiaceae bacterium. Lineage (GTDB taxonomy): Bacteria > Bacillota > Clostridia > Clostridiales > Clostridiaceae > JACMJL01. Next base: position 5,723 of record JACMJL010000128.1, on the reverse strand, counting down.
AAGTTGTAGTTTTACCGCAACCACTTGGTCCTATCAAAACTACAAACTCTCCTTTATTTACATTAAAACTAATATTATTAATGACGGTTTGGTTTTTAAAAACCTTTATAATATTCTTAAACTCTAACATATAACTCCTTCTCAATAAAAAATTGTTAGTCAGTTAATGGGTTTTAATTGCAACTGACAACTTAATAATAACATAAAGTTGTCAGTTTGTAAACCAACCTCCCCTATTAGGCAATTTCTAAGTCGATTTCACAGCATCTATAAATAATATCAAAAAAAAGATAAATCAACAAAAATGCTAATTTATCACAGAAAAACTAATATTCTATTATTCATTTAAAAATGTTTTTACTCTTTCAAAAGAACTTTCATCCCCTACCATTATAAATATATCGCCGTTCATAAAAGTAGCATAGGGACCTGGAGATAATATCAAAGACTTATCTCTTCTAATACCTATTATAGTAGCGCCGGTACTTTGCCAAAAATTCACCTCGGCTATTGTTTTACCAACAAGCCTTGAATTTATAGGTACTTCAAGCTCTATTGGTGCCAAGGGATTTGAATTTTTAAATCTTTGAGAATAGTCAATAAGTTTATCAACACAGCTAATTAAATTGTCTTCCAATTTTCTCTTTTCATATAAAAGATTTTCAATATCCTTCTTCACTGATGACATTGATTCCTTATTCTTAAATCTTTCAATAAACTTAAAAGCTTCATCTTTAGACTTAACGGTAATCCCACTGCCTTGTGCTACCTCCACTATTTTCATATCTTCCAGCAGAGTTACTGCTCTTCTTATAGTTTCGGGAGATACATTATAACGACCAGCAAGTGTAGACCTACCATGTATTTTAGTTCCCACTACAAATTCTCCATTGACTATTCTATTTGCTATATCTATTGAAATTTGTTGATAGATAGATGATTCTGGCATTTTGATACCTCATTTTTCCTTACTTTTTCTTTTTTTGAAGGGACGGTTAACAACTAATTCGGTTTGGCTATCACATAGGGACAGTTAATTCTTTTAAAATTACAGGAAATGGTGTTTAATATTTAATGTTCCCAAGTTTAATAGCGTAGCTTGTCCTTTTTTTATTATACCAGTAATAGATTAAAAATTCTATTTTTTCAACTTTAACTTTTAATCCATTAAGTGGCATACTGTCCTATAAATTCCTCTATAATATTTCTATATCCTTCATTATCTCTAATCAATTCTATACCAATACTACTAAGCCTTGAAACTCTAGCCGCTGTTATATTCCCCAGTGCACTGCATATTTCACTACATTTATAGTTGCAAAGACTCCTCATCAAAATAGTTAATATTGACCTAGCTTCAATAATATCTCTTCTATTCTTCATATATATATTAATTTTGGATATAAAAAACTTGGCTGATACAAACTCGATTATATCTTCAATTTTGAAATTTCTTACCAATATTTTTCTTTCGCTTCTATATTCAGTTTCTTGATTTTCAAACTCTACTTCTTGTTTTAACTTTATATCATCACATTTATAAACTAGTTTCAGGTATTTTTTTCTAGCTGTTTTAGTATAATTTCCTAAAAAACTCATTATAAATCTGATATCTATAACTAAATAAGGGTCTTTTCTTAATCCTAGATAAGTAGCCAGGCTTGAAAATTCATATTGTTCTGGGCACTTCTTATACTTTTGTATATCAATTGGGTTATTATGTACATATGCAGACAAAGTAAGTAAGTATCTTTCACTTTGAACCATCTTACTTTTAAATCTATCTTGAAAAAGATGTCCATGTCTCTTATGTCTTTTGTTAAAATACTGAGCATATGAAAAGTTTATTCCATGCATAACCTTAGATATATCAGAACCGTTAACATCGATTATAAGATGTACATGATTATCCATTAAACAATAGCCAAATATTCTAAACTTAAAAAGCTTTTGATATTTATTGATAAAATTCATATAAATTTTTTTATCAAAATCATCCTTAAATAATTGAATTTCAGTTATACTTCTACACATCACATGGAAAATTGCATTACAGGTCTTTTTTCTTGCTATTCGTGGCATAATATAACACCTCAATCTACATTTTTTCACTTAGAATTCTTGCCTTCAAATTGAGATGTTATTCACTTTAAGTATAAAAATTATTAACCGTCCCTTAACTTAGCTTAACTTAGCTTACCCTTCCGTCCTTAATTTCAATTATCCTATCAGTTTTTTCTGCAATTCTTCTGTCATGGGTTATTATTATAAAAGTAGTTTTAAATTTCTCATTAATATCTCTTAAAATCCCGTAGATGTTCTCTGTGGATTCTGAATCCAGATTTCCAGTTGGCTCATCGGCCAAAATTATAGCAGGATTATTTATCAAAGCTCTAGCTATAGCAGTTCTCTGTTGTTGCCCCCCGGACATATTATTTGCCATGTTATCCTTAACATTCCATAGGCCTACCATGTTTAGCAATTCCTCAGCTCTTTCCTTAATCTCTTTAGAAATTTTTTGGTTTTTTATATTCTGAGGCATCAACACATTTTCCATAGCAGTAAATTCTGGCAACAAATAATGAAATTGAAATATAAACCCAAGGGTTTTATTTCTTAAATCTGCTAGCTGATTTTTATTCATGGTTTTTGTGTCCTGACCTGAAATAAGCACTTGTCCCGATGAGGGTTTATCCAGTGTGCCCATAATATTTAAAATAGTGGTTTTTCCACTTCCTGACTGCCCTATAATTGAAGAAAAAGAGCTTTCCTTAAAGCTTAAATTAACATCAAAAAGAACCTGGGTTTTCACCACTGTTCCATATATTTTATTTATATCTTTTAAAGTTATTATATTATCCATTTTTAATTACCTCCATAGGCTGAAGTCTCGATGAATTTCTTGCAGGTACCAAAGCTGCTAATGTAGCAGATAGTATGGCAATTAAACAGGAAATTGCTATAAATTTATAATCTATAAATAATGGCACCACTGGCGTTCCATCTGGATTAAGTGCAAATTTTGTAAACCCAGTTAACAGCCCAAGTCCAAATATTATTCCTAAGCTTCCACCTACAATTCCCAATAGTAGCCCCTGAAATAAAAATATCCCACTAGCTGTTTTATCTTTTATACCCATAGCTTTAAGTATTCCAATCTGTTTAGATTTTTGAACTACAGAAATTGCTAGTACTGAAGCTATTCCTAAAATTACTGAAATTAAAACAAAAATCTGTATCATTAGGCTTGATACACCTTGTCCACTTAACCCACTTAGCAACTGGCCATTTTGACTCTTCCAATCCTCAACATTTAATGTATCGTCATTTAACTTTGTTTTAAGAATTCCTGCAATTTTGTCTGCATTAAAAGCATCATTTTCCCCAACTTGCATTTCAATAGAAGTTATTTTATCACCTATATTAAAATTATCCTGAACTGTGACTATATCAGTTAATATCCAGACTTTATTTAAAGGCGCTACTCCTAAATCAAAAAATCCTGTTATAGTGTAGTCTGCTTTAGTTCCGTTGGGTGCAGTTATATTTATAGTGTCTCCCTTATTTACATTAATTTCTTTTCTAAGATCTTTTCCAATTATAACTTCATTCTTATTCTTAGGAATGTCCCCTTCGTATATAGCATTTTTTATAGAATAAATTTTTTCAGCATTATCCCATTGAAACCCTCTTACTAATACTGATTCAGTTTTACCTCCTAATTTTAGAAATCCTGGTTGATCTGCTGAAGGTGAAACTGCAATAAGCCTGTTATCGTAACTTGAAACTGCTTTAACCTTGTCTTGCCAGTTATCAATAGTTTTGTCATTTAGATTTGAAACTATTGTAACTTGAGATGAATGTCCTATAGTTTTATCAACAAGACTCTTTTGAAGTCCTTGTATTAGTGTGCCGATAAATATTTGAACAGAAACTCCAACAGCAATTCCCATTATAATGAAAATAGTTTGTCCTTTACTTGATTTTAAAAATCTAAGAGCAATTCTAAATGCAAGTTTCATTTATATTGCCCCCTTTTAGAAATAATTTTTTTTTGCTAAAAATTTTCATCTGAAAATCAACATCAATCTCTCCATATAATCTAGTCAAAATAAACACCCCTTAATAGTCTTTCTTTTCTAATTATTATTATTATTATACTATAATTTTTACAAATAAAATATAGTATAACAAAATCTTTCACAGTAAGATTCTAAGGAATTATATTAAGGTCAACCAGTGTAACTCTTCACGATTAACAATATCCTCATGAATGTGAAGATTATCAGCTCCAAGATAGTTCTTAAACTGCTTAAAACATATACTTAGGGCCAGTTGCATACGCTCTGATTGAACTACATCTGACTCCCACCACCAATTTTTAATAATTAGTGTGTTATTATCCTTATCTTTACCAGGTTCAAATCTGGCAACAAATTTATCACCATATAAAATTGGAAGAACATAATACCCATAAGTACGCTGACTTAGTGGTTTGTATACTTCCCATCTATAATAAAAATCAAATAATTCTTTTACTAAACCTCTGTCCCACAGCATGTTATCTAAGGGTGCAATTATAAAGCCACGTTGATTTTTATTTTCAACTTTTAGTATTTCCTTTAAAGATGAAATATCCTGACTTTTCATGTAAAATGGATATTTCACATCCTCAATCTGAACTTCAACAATTTTCTCCTGCTTAAGCAATCTGTTTAATGTGGAGTTACGTTCCCTGCTTTTTATATCTGGCATTCTAAGCCAGGCATCACCAGCCTTATTCCACAATAAGCCTACAGCTCCGATACGTCTTAGCACATACCAATCCTGGTATGCTTCCACTGTGTCATTAGGTTCCTCTGTTTCTAAAAGCGCCTTTGGAATATGTCTATCTGAAAAGTCATAAACCTTACGGGTATTTACTTTATGATGAATAATAAGCTCACCCCATAAATACATACTCTCAAGTGCAGCCCTAGAAACCCTTGTTGGTGACCATGCCCAGTCTACAATTTCCTTTAAATTTAAATCTATGGAGGATAAAGAACCTCGCTCTTTTATAGCTTGTCGAACTTCTTCGAGAAAAGGTATTATGGGTTCCGAGCTTCCTCCATATCTCTTAAGAGCAGAGGCTCTATGCCGTCTAAAATATGGCCAATCCTCCACACTATAGATACACATCTCCTTATCTAATTGATCAATAAGAGTTCTTTCTTTGTAAAGTAACTCCTGTAACATCTCAGGTTTGAAATCCGGGATACGTGACTGTAGAACTAAATCTGAATTGTACCCAACTACATTGAGAGCATCATATTGAATACTACCCACACGCTTTATGAAATCAAGTACACCCTTTTTTCCTTGAAACTCACTTACAGCTCCTAATCCTTGATGAGAAAGAATAAACCTGCAAGCTTGCCTTTTAGTTATTTTTAATATTTCCATTTATATAGAACTCCCTTCAATAGCTACTGACGGTATAATTACCTTTGCTTTAAAAAGATCTCCATCAACTTCAATGCTTAGATTTCCTCCCTGAAGTTCTAGAATACTTTTAGCAATAGCAAGACCTAACCCTGATCCTTCTGTATTTCTGGACTTATCTCCCCTTTTAAACCTTTCAAATATTTCATCTTTGTCAAAATCCATTTCATAAGAGGAGATGTTTTTCAAAGTTATAATTATCTTATCACCCTGCTCCATTAAATCAATATACACTCTAG
>JACMJL010000127.1 GCA_014380625.1 Clostridiaceae bacterium | reverse complement strand
TTTTTCGCTTAATGCATGAAGTACAAAAAAACTGTAGTCTTCGTAATAGTCAAGTTTTGCACGTTGCAAATCATCAAGACAATCTTCAATAGCAAGCTGATGAAAGTGAAAATGAGTGTTAAGTAGTTCAGCTTCTTCTGAGGTAGGACTGTCAAAATCCACCCAAAACCATTTTATGGTGGTATCATTAAGTTTTTCAAAAGGTAAATCATTTATTAGTTTTAGATCCTTTGTTATTGCTAATGTGCGAATCACTTGAGCCTTACCCCATTTCTTAGTTTATTAATTTTAATATAAAAATATATTACCATAGTATACCATTAATAAATAGAGGAATTATTAGGACCATGGGGACGGGGTTGTTGTCAAAATAAAATTATATTGAGACGGCCCCTCTTTTGAAAAAAAGATTACTTATTTATTCAGCTGTCTAGGTTTCTTTTACCGTCACTATACATCATTGCATAGACCAATACTTTTGTAATTAGAATTACACTGATATAAGTTACTATAAGATTTAAATCAACAATTTTGCTAGGACTAAAGAACCATAACCATAATATTATTGGTATATCTGCTAGTGTAAAACAAATAACGAAGCTTATAAATTTAGCCTTTTTACCTAACTCATATTTATTTGCTAAAGCAAACTTAAAAAAAGTAAATGATGAACCAATCAAAATAATTTGCAAAAGTATTGAGACTGTAATTGTTTGTGATGAATAAATCTTCAAAAAAATTGCACTGATAAACGTCAAACACACACAAGCCACAAAAAAATCCTTAAGAAAACATATCAAATATTTACTTAGTTTCATAATAGAGCCTCCTTATAAATTTAATTATTATTTTCTACTCAATTCCCTTAGGAATATTTTCATTGGTAATGTTCATTTATTGTACCTCCTTCTTCTATATTAATAGTATATTATTGTAATTTAATCCTTTCAATACACTTCAAGGTAAGTTGCAGAATTAGGGAAGTAAGCTGTATAAATGGTGAACTTAATAATTTTATCCGAACATAAATATAAACCTATAGCTGTATTGATGCTTGTGGAAATGATTTACAGATACAATTCAATATGTTACAATTATTTTGATATGTTGTTTTTTAATGGAAAAACAGTATAAAACTATATTGGAACTAATAGATTGAAAGGATAAAAGAGGATATGAACAGTTTATTTTTAGAAGATTCAATTAAAGAAAATAGAGACAATAGCAATATAAGCTATATATTGGAGCGAGAACAATTGTTTTTTGAGACTGGATACAAGGTATTACAAAACCAAGAAAAAAATGGGTTTGCAAAATGCGTTAAGATTTTGCATAACGGAAAAATAAAGTTAGTTTATGATATTTCCAAATATAAAAGTCTTCAATCTTTGCTAGACCAACTCACACCAGAAAGCTTCTTTTCAATAATAAATAGATTGTTTAATATTGTTTCGGAGGCTAAGCATAATGGGTTTATTCAGTGTGAAAACATTGATGTGGATTTGAGCAAGATCTTTATAGATAGCAATAATTTAAATGTTTTTCTAATATACCTTCCTGTTAATACTTCCACTAACTTAAGTAGAATTGGAGTATTTGAGAGAGAACTTAAAAAAAACTTAGCAGAGGCAATTACTAAAAATAGTAATTTATATAGTGATAAGGTTTCTAGACTTTTTAATGACCTTCAAAATGATAACTATCTATTGGAGGATATTAAAGAAAATATAAAGAAAAGTGCTATAACAAGAGATTCAATGCATTTAGGACAAACAAATGAAATCGTAAAACCAGAAGGAAATTTACCCACTCTAGTTATTTCGGCTCACACACAAACTGTACAACCTAAAGTTCCTTCTAATAAGAAAGATCTAATGAAGTGGCTGATATTATTTGTGATTCAAGTTGTTTCAGTAATTATTTGTGCCGGTATAATGTTATTTCTTGGTAATGAAGCGACCATCTATATAACTTTGATTGTTGTAATGGTAGTTATTGACTTAACGGTATCTATTTTTGTTGGAATATTTGCTTTCAGAGAAAAGAAAAGTGTAAGTGTACAAGTTCAGAATAATATAAATTTTAAACCTATATTTGAGGGTGGAGCCACGGAAGTATTAGAAGAGATATTTATACCATCTATAGCGCTTTCAGGTGTTGGAACTCCAGCCAACATTGAAGTTGTTATTAGTAAAAAGGAGTTCGTCATAGGTAAAAATCCTGAGTCTGTTGATGGGGTTATTCCATTTAATAAAGCTATAAGTAGAGTTCATTGTAAGATTTCCTTTGTTAATAATTTATACATGTTAAAGGACCTTAAAAGTGCCAATGGAACCTATGTTAACTCTGTTAAACTACAGGAAGATCAACAGATTGAGATAATAATTGGGGATAAGATTAGACTGGCAAATAGTGAGTTTATCGTTAGGGCTGTAAGATAAAATAGGTAGGTTTAAACTAGGAAAGGGATGTTTTATATCACATGGGGATTTTAAAAATTAATTCTTTTGGTATAACAGATATGGGTACTGTAAAACAGGTTAATCAAGATAGTTTTGTTTATAAAATAGTTGAAGCAGAAAACTATTACGCAGGATTATTTGCTGTGGCAGACGGGGTCGGAGGTCTAGAAGATGGAGAAGTTTCAAGTGCTATTGCAATTTCAACTTTGAATAAATGGTGGAATTATGATTTTAGAAATTTTTATAACGATAGGGATAGTTTAATTCCTTCCTTGATTGAATGTTTTAGTAAATGCAATGCAGAAATTATGGAGTATTCAAGACAAAAGGGAATAAGAACTGCCACAACCTTATCTGTTTTATTTATATATAAAAATAGCTATTACGTTATACATATAGGTGATAGTAGGGTTTATAAAATAACAAGAAAGATCGAAAGATTAACTAAGGATCATTCTTGCTTTATCGACAAAATAAAAGATGGAATAGTTTACAAAAAAAGTGTTTTGACAGAATGTCTAGGAAATAAAACCGAAATTAATTATTACTGTACTTCAGGGAAAGTCAGAAAAAATGATATTTTTATGGTGTGCAGTGATGGTATTTATAAGAAAATTGGAGAAAATGAAATACTGGAAATGGTAAAAACACAAGAATTGGATTTGAGTCAGATTTGCCAGGTTATTATAGATGAAGCCAAAGAACGTGGCGAAAGGGACAATATTACTTTAATTCTTGCCAGGGTAAGTAAGTGACTAGGTGAAAGGAAGGTGAATTCTCATGAGTAAATTAGTGGTTGTATTAGCAGATACAGACGAAAAATATTTAATGCCATTGGAATTAAAATTTATCGAGGGATTTGGAGACAAAGCCAACATAGAAATTATATCTGATAAAGATTATTTTAAAGAGTATTTTAGTACCTTGAAGAAGATAGATATATTGGTGATACATGAAGAGCTATACACACGGGACTTAGAGAAACACTCTATTGCAAACTTATTCATACTTACTGAACTAAATGGAGTTAGTGCTACGGAAGATCTGAGTACTAATAAGATATATAAGTATACAAGTGTTAAGGAGATTTTTAATGCGTTAATGAGTACAACCTCTACAAAATCTTTAAGACCAGTTCATCAAGAAGAAAATAAAGTATTAATGGTTTATTCACCTTCTGGTGGGGCAGGTAAGACTACGGTGGCTTTAGGATTGTGTGCAGCATTTGCAAAGTGTCATAAACGTGTACTTTATTTAAACACAGAAACCTTACAAAGGTATAATTTTATGTTGGGAAATAAGGGGTTTTGCCCATTGGGTTTTGAGAAGCACCTTATACAGCAAAATGAAAACATTATTGACTATTTACCTGGAGTGGTGGGAGTAGAGTTGTTTGATTATCTGTTGCCTTTTAGACAGTCTATTTCTTCATTAAATATCAATATGGAGCATTATAAGCATTTAATAGAACGTGTTAGATTATCAGGTCAATATGATTATATTGTGGTTGATAGTTCATCTGATTTTACCTGTGAGAAAACAATGATGATGAGTTATTGCCATAAGGTTATGATAATTACAAGGCAGGATGCAGTATCTGTTTCTAAGTTAGAGGGCTTACTTGCTAACATTGACTGTTCAGATAATAATAAATTTATGTTTGTATGTAATAAGTATTCAGGAGAATCAGTAAATTCGCTCATAAGCAATAACATAACAAACAAATGTGAAATAAGTGAATACATAGGTTCTTTTGACTTGGATTATTCAAATTTTAACCTAGAGTTTTTAGCTGTGAATAAGCATTTTCAAAAGTTAGCCTATACAATCATTTAAAATGGAGGAATTAATATGGATAAAATTGTAGCTATTTTATATATTCATAAAAGTGATAAAAAAATTGATGTTGAAATACCCTTAGATATAACTGTAAAAGATCTGGTGGTTGCTTTGAATCAGGCTTTCAATCTTGGTGTAGATGTTAGCAATATCACTGAGTGCTATCTAAAAACTGAAAACCCTATAGCCTTGTTAAAGGGTAATACTAAATTGCGAGATTATAAACTTAGAAATGGCACAGTTATAAATATCACAAGATAGGGGGAGTTCTGTTGAAGGATAATAAATATAAGATAATAATTTTCGGGAAAAACATTTACCGAGAGTATGAACTCTCAAATTCGGAAAATGATTTAATTAAGGTAGGGACTACAAAAAACTGTCAGTTGAGGTTAAATAAGGACAGCTTCTTTGGTGAGTTTGAGTTTGATCTTGTTAAGACTAACGAGGGGTGGCAGCTTAATGGAGGAGAAAGTGTTTATTTTACCGTAGACGGTGTAATGAAAATATATTCCAAGGATTTATTTCATGGGGATGAGATTACTACAAAGTACCAGAATTCCAACGGTGAAATATTCAAGATTAACTTTTTTATTGATTTTGATGTAATAGAAAAAAACTATCAACGTGTTATTGATATTGGTGGAGTGCAAGCACTAAGCATAGGTGGAGTTGAGAAGGGTGATATTTATATTAAAGATAGCCTTCTTGGAAGGGATAGTATTACTTTTAGTATAAAAGATAATAAGTATTACCTTACAGATAATAATACCAAGTATGGAGTATATGTAAATGGTAAAAAAATAGAGGGATATTTGGAGATCTCGGATTATGACTTTTTTATGATTGTTGGATATAGCTTTTATTTGAAAAATAATCAGCTTTACACCTCTAGAAATGAGAACTTAATAATTAATAAATTAAAGTATAGGGATATTAATGAACAACAAAGTGCATTTCTTTATCCAAAGTTTAATAGAAATACAAGGGTAAAATATGTAATACCCTCAGAAGAGATTGAAATCTTGCAGCCTGAACCCAAACCACAGAAACCCAAGAAAAACATGGTGGTAACACTAATTCCTGCTATATCAATGTTGGGTCTTACCATTTTGTTAAGAGGAATGATGGGTGGAGGAGGGATGTTTGTTATCTACAGTGCCATGACAATGAGTATTGGTATAATGATGTCGATTCTTACATATATAATGGATGGAAAGAACTATAAAAAAGCAGTTATTGAGCGTAAGGAAAGATACTTAAAATATATTGAAGAAAAGGAAAGTGAAATCCGTGATAAACGTAAAGATGAATTAAGGATTTTAGAGAAAATCTATAAGCCTATTGAGGATAATGTTAATTCTGTACAAGATTTTAGCAAGGAACTATTTGAAAGAGATATAAATGATGAGGATTTCCTGTTTGTAAGACTGGGCACTGGTGTAAATGAAGCTAACTGCAAGATTAAATTTACAAAGCAAGAATTTAAGGAAACAGCGGATGACTTAGTTTCACTTCCAGAGGAAATGGAGAAGAAATATCGTTACATTGAGAATTCTCCAATAGTATCAAGGTTTTTAACATCAAATGGGATTGGTGTTGTGGGAAATCGTAATCAATTATATGATATTTTAAAAAATATTACATTAGATATTTCAGCTAGGCACTTTTATAAGGATGTAAAGTTATTTTATATGTTTAAAAAAGAGGATTGTGAAAAGTTTGCATGGTTAAGATGGCTGAGACATGTTCACAGCGATAACTATGACGTTCGAAACCTAATGTATGATGAAGAAAGTAATAATTATATATTGGAAAATATATACATAGAACTATCTAAAAGAGAAGCTTTATTATTGGGAAAAAGTGATACTAAGTTTCCAACAAGTTTTGTTGTTTTTATTTTTGATAAAAAGGGTATCGAGATACATCCAGTATCAAAGTATATAGAAACAAGTAGTAAGTATAAATTTACTTTTTTGTTCTTCGAAGAACATGAAGAGCTACTTCCCAAGGGCTGCACCGAAATAATAAGGTTTGACAATAATCTAAATGCTGGCAGGTTGCTACTAAGTAATAATGGAGATGCGGTGTTAAAGTTTGAACATTCTCAAATATCAGATAAGGTAATGGAGTCCCTTGCTTTAAAGTTAAGTGCGGTATCAGTTGACGAGGTTAGCTTGGAAAGTGAACTAACAAAGAATATTTCACTATTTCAATTACTTAATATTATGTCAGTAGAGGACCTTGATTTAAATGCTAGATGGTCAGAATCAAAGGTTTATAAGAGTATGGCTGCTCCTCTAGGGGTAAAAACTAAAAATCAGTTAGTTTATCTAGATTTAAATGAAAGACATCACGGGCCACATGGACTGGTTGCAGGGACTACAGGTTCTGGTAAGAGTGAAATATTACAGAGTTATATATTATCAATGGCAACACTTTTCCATCCCTATGAAGTGGGTTTTGTAATTATTGATTTTAAGGGAGGCGGAATGGTAAATCAGTTCAGAGATTTACCTCATCTAATAGGTTCAATTACAAATATTGATGGTAGAGAGATAGATAGATCACTGTTATCAATTAAGGCTGAGTTACGCCGTAGACAGGAGATATTTTCAGAATACGATGTAAATCATATTGATGCTTATATAAAACTTTATCAAGAGAAAAGAACAACACAACCCATACCCCATTTAATTATTATTGTAGACGAGTTTGCAGAGTTAAAGAGTGAGTATCCAGATTTTATGAAGGAGCTAATAAGTGCTGCTAGAATTGGTAGAAGTTTGGGAGTTCATTTAATTCTTGCTACTCAAAAACCCTCAGGAGTAATAGATAATCAGATTTGGAGTAATTCTAAATTTAAACTATGCCTTAAGGTTCAAACTAAAGAGGACAGTAATGAAGTAATTAAAACCCCCTTAGCAGCAGAAATTGTTGAACCTGGTAGAGCATATCTGCAAGTTGGTAATAATGAGATTTTTGAACTTTTCCAATCTGCCTACAGCGGGGCAAAAGCTATAAATGCTGATGGCGGAAATAATAATGTTTTTGAAATGTATGAACTGAATGTATGGGGGAAGAAACAGTTAATCTACTCTAATAAAAAGACAGAGGAAGACAAGGATTCAAAGACCCAGCTACAGGCAGTTATTGAATACGTGAATAAGCATTGTGACTCTGATAATATTACCAAACTTCCGGGGATCTGTCTGCCTCCTTTAATGGAAAAGATTTATTTAAATGCATTAAATTACGCTGAAAAAGAAATTGTTAAGGGTATAGTGGTTACAGTTGGGATATATGATGATCCAGAACAACAACTACAAAGTGAACTAAACATTAACCTGTCGAACAGCAATACTTATGTTATTGGTTCATCACAATCAGGAAAGACTACAATGATGCAGACAATGTTATATTCTATTATGGATAATTACACCCCCCTTGAGGTAAATATTTATATAATAGATTGCGGAAATATGGCAATGAAGGTTTTTGAGAATTCAAACCATATAGGTGGGATTGTGTTACCCACTGAAGAAGAGCCAATGAGTAATTTGTTTAAAATGCTTCATAATGAGATTTCTATTAGAAAAACTTTTTTTTCAGGCAGTAGTGTGGGAACCTTTAAGGCTTATAAGGAAGCAGGGTTTAAGAACTTGCCACAAATGCTACTTGTAATAGACAATATTTCTGCTTTTAGAGAGTATTATCCTGCCTATGACGATGAGATATTAAATCTTTCTCGTGAAGGACAAAGTGTGGGGATTAATATTATTGCAACCGCAACGCAAACAAATTCCATAGGTTATAAAACTTTAGCTAATTTCGGTACTAGAATTGCATTTAATTGTAATGATAGAGGTGAATATTCTAATATTTTTGATCGATGCAAGATTCAGCCAAAGGATACCCCGGGACGAGCACTATTCATGATAGATAAGCGGGTGGTAGAATTCCAGACTGCACTTTGTGTAAAAGCTGAGAAGGAAATAGTTAGAGCCGAGAAGTTGAAAGCATATGTAGAAGCTAAGAAAATTCAGTATGCTACGCAGAAAGCAAAACAAATTCCTCAAGTTCCAAAGGTACTTAAGGCTAGTGAGGTCTTCGCAAACAACAGATCAGAATTTGTAAGCCCTTATGAGATTCCTATTGGAATTGATTATTCCTCAGTAGCATTTAGGCATATAAACCTATTAACAATAGGTATGATGGCTATTCTAGGAAGAGATAAGAGTGGAAGAACAAACTTTATTAAACATATCATGACAACTATAAATAAGACTATTTTTAACAATTTCACAGAAGCCTATGTTTTTGACAGTATGGACCGTCAACTAGAAGATGTTAAGGATTTTGGTTATGTAAAACAATACACCATTGACTCCGCAGATATAGTAGGTATGGTTGAAGGTATTCTTTCAGAGCTTGAAGATAGACAAAAGGATTTATTGGAAAGAAGAGGCACAAAACCTGATAGTGAGCTTCTTAAACAATATCCATTAATTCTACTAGTTATAGAAAATCAAAGTTTTTTTGAGGAGGTAACTAAAAACAAAGAACTCTATGCTAAGTTTCTCAAAATAACAAAGCAATTAAAAAACTTAAAATTTGCCGTTATATTTACAAATGTAGATAATGTGGCAGTAGCATATAATACTCCAGAAATAATAAAACAAATAAAAGAAAATAAAAAGTCAATCCTTTTTGAGGAAGCAGCTAACTCAAAGTTTGTTGATATTCCATTAAAACAACAGAAGGAGTTTAGCAAGCCAATAAAACTTGGTGATGGATACCTGTGTTTTGGAGGTGAGGTTGAGAAAATCAAAACAATACTTAATAATTAGGAGGTTTTTAAATGGCAGGAGGTTCTAGTTCAACAGGTACAGTTAAAAGTATAGATACTAAGGATTTTGATGGGGCAATAGAAAAGTTTAAAGGGGCCATAAATATATATAGAGAAGCAAGAGAAAGGGTATTTGATTCCACAGAAAAGTTACTATATACCTGGGAAGGTAAGGGTAAGGACGCTTTTGAAAAGCAGTATGATCAGCTTAAAACCAAGTTAAAAGATGAAGAGGATAACCTGAACACAATTAAAGAAGATCTAGAGGATTGTCGCCAAGCTTATGTGGATTGGGATGAAAAGATGACTGGTGAGTTAAAAGCATCAGTAAGTTAATACTGGAGGTGATAAATTGTGGATAAGGACGTTATAAAAAGTAAATTAGTAACCTATAAAAGTGATTTGACAGATGATGGTATGGATATTTATGATATAAATCAAAATGTAGAGGACCTGATAGCATATTTTGAAAAGGGTGTTAAAAGTGATAATGTAGGAAATACTGCTGAAAAAATTACTAATTTAAAGGAAGAATTTCAGGGGAATAATGATAATATCTCAAGGGCTGAATCTTTCATTGAAAATGAAATTAATGCAGTTCCAAAGGAAATTGGACAAGAGACGGCAGCTAAAAAGATAGCAGCAGCTACAGCTAGTAGTTACTAGGTATCTAAAATATATACAGGTATAGGAGGGGGAAGTTATGAGTGTATTGGTTGTCGATTATGGCGCATTAAGTAATTTAAATTCAACTGCTACCAGGTTAGCTAGTAAGTTTCAAAAAAGAATAGAGGACAATGAAGGTATAATTAAAAACATTAATTCAATACCTAGATCGGGAGTTAATCTGGGAAATGCTAATTACTTTATTAAGAAAAGGAATGAGCAGTATCAGACTAAAATTGAAAAGATTATCGCATTTAAAACAAGGATAAGTGATTTTTCTAAAGAGGTTGAAGATACAGATAAAAGAGTTGCTAGTCGTATAACTTCAGAAACTAAGGCCTTTAAAAAGGCAAATAAGATTAACATTAGTGTATTTGTTGTTGTGGGGAATTTCTTAGGATCTTGGACAAAAACTCCTTTGGTAAGAGGAATTGAAAATTGGATTGATAATCATGCAAGAGATGCAAAATACTGGGTTAAGGATTGGTATAGGAATGATGGCCACAAATTTTTGGTGAACGTTGTAATAGGTGCTATTATTGCCGTTGTTATTGTTGCAGTGGTTATAACTACAGTTTTAACAGGTGGGGCTGTACTTGGATTGCTTGGAGCTACATTATGGGCACAAATTTTTACTGGATTCGTACTAGTCAGTGCAGCATGTTCTTGGGGCTATGATATAGCTGCATTAGTTAACTATAATAAAACAGGTAATATGGCAAGCTCAAGGC
>JACMJL010000126.1 GCA_014380625.1 Clostridiaceae bacterium | reverse complement strand
GAAACAAAATGGTGGATTAAGAGAAACTTTCACTGTTAGAAGAGTAGCATATAATGTAGGTGTTGAAAAAACATTTCCACTAAATGCTCCTACAATAGAAAAACTTGAAGTTGTTAGAAAAGGTAAAGTTAGAAGAGCTAAGTTATTCTATTTAAGAGACAGAGTTGGTAAGGCTGCTAAGGTTAAAGAATTAAAGTAATCTGTTGTGGTTTTAAGGGGGACATTTTGTCCCTTTTTTTGTTTAGGCATCTGAAATAAAATATATTAATTATTTTATTTCAGATGCCTTAATTAAATAATCAGTAGTTTTATAAAGGTGGTGAAGTTATGAAAAAGGAGCTAATTGAATTAATTAAATCAGTTATTATTGCTGCTATAGCTGCATTTTTAATTGTTACATTTATTATTAGACCTGTAGCTGTGGATGGAAGTTCCATGTTCCCTACTTTACATAACAAAGATCGATTATTTATAGAAAAGGTTACATATTACTTTAGGGACCCTGTAGCTGATGATATTGTTGTTTTTAATTATCCTGCTAACCCAAAAGAACAGTTTATTAAAAGAGTTATTGCGGTGGGTGGAGATAAACTTAAAATAAATAATCATAAGGTGTATGTAAATGATAAGCTTAAGGAAGAACCTTATATTGTTGAAGAGATGAATGCAATGATAGATGAAAATTATAAAGATGAAATTATCGTTCCTATGGGGACCATATTTGTAATGGGTGATAACAGAAATGACAGTAGGGATAGTAGATATTCTGATGTTGGCTTTGTTAATTTAAAACAGTTGATAGGGAAAACAATTGTACGTATTTTCCCACTCAATAAAGTAGGAGGAATTAAATAGAATGAATATTGTTTGGTTTCCAGGTCATATGGCCAAAACAAGAAGAGAAATAAAAGAAAATTTAAAGTTAGTTGATGCAGTAATAGAGATGAGAGATGCAAGGATTGTAAAATCTAGTGCTAATCCAGAGATAGAAACTATTTGCAAAGACAAACCTAGAATAATTCTTTTGAACAAGTGCGATTTAAGTGAAGTTAAGGTTACAAATCTATGGGTTAATAAACTTTCAAATGAGACCACAAGAGTAATTCCCGTAAATTCTTTAAATGGAGATGGATTAAAAAGGATAAAACCTCTATTAGAAGAACTATTAAAGGAAAAACATGATAGATATAGATTAAAAGGCGTGGTTAATATAACCATTAGAGTTATGGTGGTTGGTATACCTAATGTAGGAAAATCCTCTTTTATAAATAGACTGGCTAAAAATAACATTGCTAAAACAGGTGATAGGCCTGGAGTAACAAAAAATAAGCAATGGATAAAGACTTCCATAGGAATAGAGTTAATGGATACACCTGGAGTTCTTTGGCCAAAGTTTGAAGATCAGGAAACAGGTTTTAATCTTGCTTTTACAGGAGCAATTAAGGATGAAATAATGGACACAGAAGAGTTGGCTTTAAAATTAATTGAAAAACTTCAAGTTTACTATCCAGAAAGTCTTAAGGAAAGATATAAGCTAGCTACAATAAGTGAAGACCCTCAGGAAAACTTTGATAATATTGGTAGAAAAAGAGGAGCAATGATTGCAGGTGGTGGAATTGATTCTGATAGGGTTGCAACTTTATTGCTAGATGAATTTAGAGGAGCTAAACTTGGACAAATTTCATTAGAAAGGCCGTGAGTTTATGATGGATATCAGTAGTTTAAGTTTTGAAGAAATTAAAAAGATTATTAAGGATGAAAGCTTGTCTGAGGAAAATATTTTTGAATTGATAGAGTTGTTTAAGCTTGATAAAAGGAAAAATGTTCAGCTGCTTGGTGAAAAACTGTTAAGGTCCATTGAAAAACAAAAGACAGAAGGAAATAGAATTAGAGCTATGTATGACTTTGATAGAAGTTTTGGAAGCTTTAATTATGTTGCTGGAGTAGATGAGGTTGGCAGAGGACCTTTTGCTGGACCCATTGTTGCTGCGGCTGTTATTCTAGACTTAAATAATATAAAAAGTAAAAATTTAATAGCAGGAATTAAGGACTCTAAAGTACTATCTCCTGGAGTTAGGGAAGTACTTGCAGAAGAAATAAAACAAAATGCTGTAGCCATCAATATAGCCCTTATAAACAACAAGATCATTGATGAAAGGGGAATAGGGTGGTGCAACCAGGAAGTGTTTAGAAAGGCTTGTAATGGGCTTAAAATAAAGCCTGATTTAGTACTCTCTGATGGTTATCCCATAAAAAATATTGAACTTAATAATAAATATGTAATAAAAGGTGATGCTAAAAGTGCTAGTATAGCTTGTGCATCCATCGTGGCCAAAGTATTTAGAGATAGTATAATGAAAGAATATGCCACTAAGTATCCAGAGTACGGCTTCGAGCATAACTCTGGTTATGGTACAGAGTCTCACGTGGCCGCAATTAAAGAGTATGGGATAACTGAGATACATAGGACAAGTTTTCTGCGCAATTATATTTAGAAGGCGAAATAAGATTATATATTAAATTCTGAAGTATAGAATGCCTATATTAGTGGATTAGGGAGTTTCAAAAATAACTATTTATTTTTTGAAACTCCTTATTTCTTTATATTAAGAAATAACCTCTATACTTGAAAGGCATTCTTTATTAGTGTTACGCTGTAATCCTTTTTCATTTCAGAGAGAAAAACCTCTACTACATCAAATCTAAAGTTAAACTTAAAAAGTTTTTTTTGCAAAATGTATATTTCCGCGGTTCTATATATCTTTTGTTGTTTTAATAAAGTTACTGCTTCTCTGGGAAAACCAAAATAAGAAGAGGTTCTTGTCTTTACTTCTATAAAGGTAATATACTCATAATCTTTTCCTATTAAATCTATCTCTCCGGTTTTATATCGAAAATTTTTATCAATAATTTTATAGCCATTTTCAATTAAATATCTCTCTGCTATTTTTTCGCCTAAATCGCCAATGGCTTTGTTTTCTGAGCGCATATCTAGAAACTCCTTTAATTTATTAAATTTATTAATATAATAATTATACAAAACCAAATTATTGTCAAGAAATATATCAGTAATTAGTCTTTAGCTGACTCGGAGTTGAATGTCACAATCTAGTATAATTTAGGTTCTGATTTATAAAGGATTATAATACATTTTATTGAATAGATATGTAATATAATGTGAAGGGGAGTGGTGAGGATGGAAAGTATAACCTTTGAAGAGTTTATTAATAAAGTGTTTCGAGTAGTTGAGAATTTTGCTGCTGAGCACAATGCTAACATCACAATAGTAAAACCTGATCAAGAAAGGGAAATATATATAAAAGGAGAGTCAATATTTAACGAAGGTAATTTATATTATATTGAAACTCCAATAAGAAAAAAATATTATATAAGACTTTTCAGAAATAGCAAAGAACAACGTAGACTTTATATTAATGGAAGAAATAATGAATTATTTCTAAATGAAAATTTAGAGAGAATTAGTAAATATCCATATAAAAAAAACACTATAGATATTGATGATAGTATAGGTAACATTACAGGTGATTTCGAACAAAGACTAAAAGCTTGCTTAGAGTATGTGTGGTAATTAAATTATAGTATTAAGGCATCCTAAGGGATGTCTATTTTTATATTTAAAAGAACCTCAAAGTGAAGAGGATTACAAAGAAATATTCCAATATTAAATGGTTAATTTTTCATTCTTATTAGATGAATTTACATTTTGAATATGTAGTTAATAATGACTTAAGTAAAGCGGAAAGTGATCAAATATTTGAAGAAACAAAGATATATTTAAAGAAGGACACATTTTAAAAATCAATTATGAAAGAAGCCAATAAGGAAGCTTCTTTTGAACGCATCAGTATAAATATTACGAATCCAAAATGTTCATATTATACTTAAAATCCTAATTAAAGGAATCCTCAAATTATATATTTCTTCTAAAAACCATTAATAAAAAATAAAAATGAGTAGAAGGTTTAAGTTAAATCTTCTGCTCATTCAATTGTAAAACATATGTTATTTAATGTGATAATTACTCCATATGCAACTCAAAAATGAATCATTGGGTTATCCTGTACTATTTTATTACTCAAATTATTTCAAATATTGAAAACTGCACTTATCAATATAACCTGTTGCTAAGGGGACCAGCCTTTTTATTTTTACTACTTATTATGAGTATATAATTAATATAATTTATTATTATATTAATCACCATTATTGGCAAGAATTATATTAGCAATAAATAAGGAGTGATATTAAATATGGCAGTAAAGGTTTTATCTGCAACTTATATAGGTATAATAGGTCAAATTGTAACGGTAGAAGTTGATATAACAAGGGGATTGCCATCCTTCAATATGGTTGGGTTAGCAGACACATCAGTAAAGGAAGCAAAGGAAAGAGTTAGATCTTCAATAATAAACAGTGGTTTTGAATTTCCTGTAAGTAGGATAACTATAAACTTAGCTCCAGCAGATATAAAAAAGGAAGGATCTTTGTTAGATTTGCCTATTGCTATAGGAATTTTACTTGCAACTGGACAAATTAAAGAAAATAAAGTTAATAATTTATTATTCATAGGGGAATTATCCTTACTTGGGGACATAAAAACAATAAAAGGAGCACTAAACATAACCCTTGAAGCCTGTGATAAAAAAATAAAGAATATTATTGTCCCTTTAGGAAATGCAGCAGAATGTTCATTTGTAAAGAAAATCCGAATTAATCCCTTTAGCACACTGCTAGAAGTTATAGATTTCATCGAAAATGGGATGAACTCTAAATATAAATACAAAATTGAAAAAAACTCTTGTGTGGATAAATTGCCTGATTTTGATGAGGTTTATGGGCAGGAGAGTAGTAAGAGAGCCTTAGAAGTTGCAGCTGCTGGTTTCCACAATATTATATTATACGGCCCTCCTGGAGCTGGTAAAACTATGCTTGCATCTAGAATTCCTTCCATCCTACCTAAACTTTCTTATGATGAAGCGCTTGAAATTACACAAATATATAGCATAGCCGGTCATCTTGATACTAATGTTGGTATAGCTAAAGAAAGACCTTTTAGAAGTCCGCACCATACTAGTTCACGTATTGCCTTAGTTGGTGGAGGAAACAATCTAATGCCTGGAGAAATTACTTTAGCTCATAACGGAGTATTATTTCTTGATGAAATCTTAGAATTTAATAAAAGTGTATTAGAAGTGCTTAGACAACCTATAGAAGATAGATATATAAGAATTAATAGAGCTGTTGGAAACGTGATATATCCGGCTAATTTTATGTTAATAGCGGCATTAAACCCATGCATTTGTGGGTTTTATGGTACAAACAGGCAATGTACCTGCAACGATTTTGAGAGAAAAAGGTATTTAAAAAAGCTGTCGGGTCCCTTTATGGATCGCATGGACATATTTGTATCAGTTAAAGGTATTACCTTTGAAGAAATAAACAAGGAGCATAAAAACAAATCCTCAAAAGAAATTAAAACTCGAGTAGAACGTGCAAGAAGAATACAAAAAAATAGATTTTCTAAAGAGGGCATAAAGTTTAATTCTGAAATGAATGAAGCACATTTAAAGAAATATTGCATTTTAAATGTTGAAACTACTGAGTTAATGGCTCGTATTTACAAGATGTATGACTTAAGTACCAGAGCTTATAGTAGGATTTTAAAAGTATCTAGGACTATTGCTGACCTTGAAGGCAGAGAAAATATAGATAAGGTTGATTTAATGGAGGCTTTGAATTATAGAAGATTTGTGGATGATAAAATTGTATAATATCCGAACGCAGAGAAGTTGGGAAAATATACTGCCTTAAGATACCATTTCACTTCTGTAATGATATTGTCAAGAGAAGGAATAATTAGTACATAGAATATAGTATAATATACACTGGAGTGATCTAAGTAGAATAGACACATAGAATGTACGATTTCCTTTGCTTTTCTTAGCTTTATAATTTTCGCAATTAAATTCATAATATTATATTTAATGGTAAATTATTCAAGTGTGTATTTCTAATTTCCCTACCCACAGAACATTACTTAATTAAGCAACATGCTTTAATTTAAAGTAATAATTCTTTTTAAACTCTTTAGGTGATTGAAACCCTAATGTTGAATGTAGCCTCCTTGAATTATAGAATAACTCTATATATTCAACAATTGCAGCCTTGGCCTCAGCTCTTGTTTTAAACTTATATCCATATTGCTTATCCTTTTTTAATGATGCGAAAAATGTCTCAGCACAAGCATTGTCATAGCAACATCCTTTTGCACTCATACTCTGTAGAAAGCCACTTTCCCTTAATAGATCCTGGTAATCATAAGAAGGATATTGGACTCCTCTATCAGAATGAAATATTAGTCCGTCTTCAGGGTTTTCTTTATCTACAGCTGCATTAAATGCATCTATAATTAGCTTTCTAGTCATTGTTGAATCCATGGACCAGCCTACTACTTCTCTATTAAACAAATCCACGACAGTGGCTAGGTAGATCCAGCCTGCATCAGTGCTTATACACGTTATATCACCTACATATACCTTATTTGGCTCATCAACATTAAAGTCTTGTTTTAATAAATTTGGAGCCACATTGAGCTTATGATTTGAATAAGTAGTTGCCTTATATTTTCTTTTTAGTCTGCTTGAGATATTATTCTCGTTCATTAATCTTGAAATTCCATTTTTTCCACAACGAATTCCATCTTTTTTTAATTGCTCTTTTATCCTACGAGTACCATAAGTGCCATACGAAGCCTTATGTATTCTTTTGATTTCTATCGTAAGCAATGAGTCATCCTTTTTCCTCTTAGGCTCTGGTCTTTTTAACTAGGCATAATAGGAGCTCCTTTTTATTTCTAATACCACACACATCTTCTCCACGTGAAAGTGGGAGCTATTATCATAGATAAATTTATATCTTATTTCACGGGCTTTGTGAAGATGCATATAGCTTTTTTTAATATGGCATTTTCCTCTTCCAAATCAGCCATTTTCTTTCTTAATAATCTTATTTCTTCATCATCAGGCCTTAACTTTCCCTTTCCTGGAAATGCGTCACTACCGTGTTCACCGTATTCTTTTATCCATCTCCTAACGGTAGCTTCGCTAACATCTATATCCTTAGCTACATGGCTTACTTTTTTACCTTGAGCTGTAACTAATTTTATTATTTCTCTCTTGTACTCTACAGTGAAATTTCTCTTGTTATTCATTTGTTAAACACATCCTTCTCTATGTACTTATTATACATACTTTCCTATGTGTCTATCAAACTGGATATACTCCAGATCTAATAAATTTATTAGGTGCTTTTGTATTGAGGAAAAATTTCGGGTTAGATATTGTATATTTATTCTTTATGGAAAAAAAGCGTATGAGATGCTATAATAAAATCATAATATTGTAAAATAAGTATAAAAATGAAATTAAAATTGAAAATATGGAGATTTAAAAATGAGTGAGATAAAAATAAACAATCAAGAGTTAACAGAAAGATTACTTATACAGTGGCTTGGTAAATTGAAATACTTAAGCGATATAAGGAGACAGAAAATTTATAATATGGCATGTGATTATTATAGTAATAGTAGTTTTCTATTTAAGATAAATAAGGCTATTGTTAATAATGAGCAACTTTATGAAGATGAAATTAATAATATTATCTATAAGAGTGAAAACAATGAACATATATTGATTTACAAAAATCATAGAATGGAATTTACATACCTTCAGATAAAGGAGATTATAGCTGGGATGATTGATCTTCTAGAAAAAATATATCCCTTAGGAACAGTGGTTGAATTAAAAAAACAATATTTAGAAAATATTGTATCAAAGGATAAGATAGAAAATGCACGAGTAGTAATTGTTAACCGTTTTATATTTCATAATGAAATTAAAACATATTTCCAATATGCAGGAGTTGTATACCCCTTAGGAATGTTTGAAAAGGAAAAAGTAATACAGTTCACCTCATCACTTATAGAAAAAGTAATTTATGAAGGATACTCAGATGAACAAGAGGAGACCTATGTTTACTTAATGAAAAAAGAATTAATACTGGAAAAGAAGATGCACTCTTTCGGATTTTCTACAAAAGAGGAACGGGAAAACTATGAAATAAAAATTGTTATGGAGAATAAATAGATGATTAAAATTCAAATAGAGG
>JACMJL010000125.1 GCA_014380625.1 Clostridiaceae bacterium | reverse complement strand
GCATCTTTATAATAGCCCTTTACACCCGATAAAAGAACAACAACTAGTGTTTTTCCATTTCTAGTAGCTGAACCAATATATGTGTGCTTAGCCTTAATAGTATAGCCTGTTTTTATACCATCTGCATTTGGATACTTATATTTCTGACTATATAAAAGTTTATTCTCATTATGAAGATGCCTAATTTCCGGATGGTTATTGGTAGGCGCTATATCAAATGACAGTGTTGATACTATTTCTCTAAATTTGGAACTTTTCATTGCATTTGAGGCTATTTGAGCTAAATCATATGCGCTAGTATAATGCTTACTTTCGTATAATCCATTTGGATTTAAAAAGTTAGTATCCTTGCAGCCTAGTTGATTAGCCCTTTCGTTCATAAGATGTGCAAACTCCTCCTTAGAACCGGAAATATGTTCAGCAAGGGCTAATGCAGCGTCATTTGCTGAGTGCAGAAGAAGTGCATATAAAAGCTGGTCTACAGTTAATACTTCTCCTTTTGTAAGGAATATCTTACTCCCATCCTCAAGTGGAGGATTCTTGCCAACAATAACATTATCATCAAGTTTGCATTTTTCAAGAGCTAAAAGAGCTGTCATAACTTTTGTAGTACTTGCAGGGGCATATCTACCATGTCCATTCTTTTGAAAAAGTATTTTTCCATTATTAATGTCCATTAAAACTGCACCCTGTGATGTAATTTTTGGATATGTTATAGCACTTGCATTAATATTTGACCACAAAAATATTAAACATAAAAAAATCCCTATTTTTTTCATTATGTCCTCCAATATATTTTTATTTAGTTATATATACTTGTATTATTAACTTTTTTCAATATTTTATCATAGTTAAGATTTCTATCTTATGATAATATTTTCTATAATTCATGACTCCCAGGGCAAAGACAAGAATGGAATTCAGTACTTTAATGCAAAAAATAAAGTCCAAGTTTGAAACTCGAACTTTATTTTAGTTAAGGCGGTGAATAAAATTCCTGAATTTATTTTAGACACTCATTTATCATACCCAAAGTAACTATCTTTATGCCTTATCTTTAACTAAATTTTAAAATCTTCTAAAACAATTTTAGTTAATCTTTTCAGCTTGTAGTGCTTTCTTCAACTTATTAAGTGACTTTCTTTCTATTCTTGAAACGTATGATCTTGAAATTCCAAGTGCCTTTGCTATTTCTCCTTGTGTCTTTCTCTTACCGTTTAAGCAATATCTAAGCTTAATAATGAGTCTCTCTCTGTCATCCAGTATTAGTTCAATGAGTTCAAATACACTATTTACTAATAAGTTGCTTTCTACCTCATCATGAACACAATCAATATCAGTACCTAAAATATCAAGCAGATTAATTCCATTACCGTTTTTATCTGAGCCTATAGGGAATTCCAAGGATACTTCTGATTTGATTTTTAAGCATGACCTTATATGCATTAATATCTCATTTTCAATACATCTAGATGCATAGGTCACAAGTCTAATTTCCTTTGTATTATCAAAGGTTT
>JACMJL010000124.1 GCA_014380625.1 Clostridiaceae bacterium | reverse complement strand
GCTTAGAGAAACATTAAGATTTCATTAGAAAATAAGAAAATTTATTAGAAAATAAGAAAATTTATTAGAAAATAAGAAAATTTATTAGATTGACCTTAAATACTTGGGATGATATAATATAACTATTATTAAATGAAAAATAAGTTGTACAACTGGCGGAAGTGGATTTACCACAGGGAGTACAATTTTTAAGTTAGCCGACCGCCTGGGCATTAAGTCCAGGGGGTTTTTTTTGTTTTCCTCTAGGGCTTATTTGAACTATAGGAGGGATTGAGATGTTGAAGAATCAGTGGAATGGATTTGAAGGGGGCAACTGGACAGAGGATATTGATGTAAGAAATTTCATTCAAAGAAACTACACAGCCTACCAAGGAAATGAGGACTTTTTACAGCCAATTACTGAAAAAACACAGATGCTTTTATATAAGAGTCAGGAGCTTATTGAAGAAGAAATAATAAAGGGTATCATAGATGTAGATATAGTAAATATAGCTGGGATTAATAATTTTAAACCTGGTTATTTAGATAAAGAAAATGAGGTTATAGTAGGATTTCAAACAGATGCCCCTTTAAAAAGAATGATAAACCCTTATGGTGGGGAGAGAATGGTGGAGGAAGCTTTAAAGGACTATGGATTTGAAGCCAATCCTAAAATAAAGGAGATATTTAATAATTATAGAAAGACTCATAATCAAGGGGTTTTTGATGCATATACTAAGGAAACTAGATTGGCAAGAAAAACAGCTCTTCTTACTGGACTCCCGGATGCTTATGGTAGAGGCAGAATAATTGGTGACTATAGAAGAGTTGCTTTGTACGGCATTGATTTTCTCAGAGAGAGAAAAAAGCAGGATTTAGATAAAATTAAAGGCAGTGATATTGAAGACACTATAAAGTTAAGAGAGGAAACCAGTGAGCAAATAAGAGCATTATCAAAAATTAAGGAAATGGCCTTATCCTATGGTTTTGATATTTCAAAACCAGCTGAAAATGCTAGAGAGGTTGTTCAATTCACTTATTTTGCATATCTGGCAGCCATCAAAGAGAATAATGGGGCAGCAATGTCCATTGGTAGAACCGCAACTTTTATGGATATATATATAGAAAGAGATTTAAAGAATGGAGTATTATCTGAGAAGGAAGCACAGGAACTAATTGACCAACTTGTTCTAAAACTTCGAATGGTAAGGCATTTAAGAACCCCGGAATACAATGAATTGTTTGCTGGAGATCCTAATTGGGTTACTGAAAGTATCGGGGGTATGGGCGAAGATGGAAGAACTCTTGTAACAAAAAATTCTTTTAGGTTTCTCCATACATTAACAAATTTAGGGCCAGCACCAGAACCAAATATGACGGTACTTTGGTCACAGGCCTTACCCGAAACCTTTAAAAATTTCTGCTCAAAAATGTCTATTTGCACAAATTCAGTTCAGTATGAAAATGATGATATAATGAGACCTATATACGGAGATGATTATGCCATTGCCTGTTGTGTGTCAGCGATGAAATTAGGAAAACAAATGCAATTTTTTGGAGCTAGGTGTAATATCGCGAAGGCCCTTTTATATGCCATAAACGGGGGCGTTGATGAACTGACAGGTATTGCTGTGGTTCAAGGAATCCCAAGCCTTACTGAAGAAATTTTAGATTATGATAAAGTAATGGAAAATTACATTAAAGTACTTGAACATGTTGCAGAATTATATGTAGATACAGTTAATACAATTCATTATATGCATGATAAGTACGCCTATGAAGCCTCTCAAATGGCATTACATGATTCAGGAGTTGAAAGACTTATGGCTTTTGGAGCGGCAGGACTGTCAGTTGCAGCGGATTCCTTAAGTGCAATAAAATATGCTAAGGTAAAACCAATAAGAAAAAATGGTATTACAGTAGACTTTGATATTCAAGGGGAATTCCCTATGTATGGTAATGATGAGGATAAGGTGGATGATATTGCAGTGAATATTGTAACTACATTTTCTAAACTATTAAAGCAACACAAAACTTATAGGAATGCGAAGCATACCTTATCCATTCTAACTATTACTTCAAATGTGGTATATGGTAAAAAAACTGGGGCTACGCCAGATGGAAGAAAGGCTGGAGAACCTTTTGCTCCAGGAGCTAATCCAATGCATGGTAGAGAAAATAATGGAATGATGGCATCTTTAAATTCAGTTGCTAAAATACCATATAAGGATGTTTGTGAAGATGGTATTTCAAATACATTTTCTATAGTTCCAGCAACACTTGGACGTGATGAAGCATCAAGGATTAATAATTTAACAGCTATACTAGACGGATACTTTGTTCAAGGGGCACATCACTTAAATGTAAATGTATTAAATCGGGAGACCCTGATGGAAGCCATGGATAATCCTAAAAAATATCCCAATCTAACAATAAGGGTTTCGGGTTATGCGGTACATTTTAATCGATTATCAAGGACACAACAACTTGAAGTGGTTAAGAGGACTTTTCATTAGGTTTTAGGTGGGGACGGTTAACGTTAATTGGCAAATACTCAATATTGAATAAATATCTGGCTAAAGGTCAATAATTAAGATGAATTTTAATGAGGTGATTTTATGCCAAGATGTTCAAGAGTTAAAACTAATACTTCAATATTTCATATAATGATAAGGAGTATAAGTGAAATTGATTTATTTAAAGAGAGAAGCGATAAAGAAGCTTATATAATAAAGATGAAGGAGTACCAAAAGTTATACGGGTTTAAAATATATGCGTATTGTCTTATGGATAATCATGCTCATTTTATTATTAATGCAAATGGCGCTGACATTTCAAAAGTAATGCATGGAATAAACTTTTCTTATGCACAGATGTTCAATAATAAATATAAAAGGCATGGACACTTATTTCAAGATAGATTTAAAAGTAAAATAGTTTATGATGAAAGATATTTGATTGCACTATCTGCATATATTCATAACAATCCTAAAGATATCATAAAATATGAAGGCTGCGTAGAGAAGTATGAGTTTTCAAGTCTTTCAGCCTATTTAAATACTGGTAAAGATAAATACAATATGCTTGATAAGGAATATGTTAGGCATATTGTAAACTTTAGTGAAAAATTAAGTCAAAAAAGTTATCAAAAAATGGTTGATACAATAAATGATATAAAACTTAAAGAAGAAGCAGAATTTAATGTTGAAAAAACTAACTACTTAAGTGAAAAAAGTATTTTAGTTAAGGATATTAAAATAGAAGAAGTATTGAAATATGTTTCTCATAATATCGGGGTGGATTCAATTAAGCTCCATCTTAAGTACGTTAGAAAGGTAACTGAAGCAAGAGCTCTCGCTATAGTCATAATGAAGGGAATATGTGATTTTAATTGCTCTGACATATGTAAGGCTTTTGGTAATATAACTCAATCTCGGGTGTCGAAATTAAGTAATATTGGAATTAGACTTATAGACGAAAAACCCAAATATAAATCCATCATTAGTTCTTTTATTATGGAATATTCTAATGTTAATTGAATTATTATCAAATAAAAAACAAATAATAATAATAAATATATATTCCATGCATAAGAAATAGACAAGCACCTCAAATTGAGGTGCTTGTTTTTATAACAAAAATTATAAGGTAGGATTAAAACATTGGTTGATTAATTAGAGATACGTAACAATGTTAACCGTCCCTATAAGACTTTTTCTAAGAAAGCTTTTGTTCTTTCTTGTTTTGGGTTAGTGAAGATTTCCTCAGGAATGTCTTCTTCTACTATTTTTCCGCCATCCATAAAGATTACTGTGTCGGCAACTTCTCTTGCGAAGCTCATTTCATGTGTTACTACAACCATGGTCATACCTTCATTCGCTAGGTCTTTCATTACGCCTAAAACTTCACCTACTAATTCAGGGTCAAGAGCGGAGGTTGGTTCATCAAAGAGCATTATGTCTGGATTCATTGCAAGTGCTCTAGCGATAGCAACACGTTGCTTTTGTCCGCCTGATAATTTAGCTGGATAAGCATCCATTTTATCAGAAAGTCCTACTTTAGCTAAGAGCATTTTAGATCTTTCTAAAACTACCTTGTAATCTTCTTTTTTTACGTTTAGTGGAGCTATCATTACATTTTCTAAGGCTGTTTTATGTGGAAATAGGTTAAAATTTTGAAAAACCATCCCCATTTTTAGTATAATATTTCTTAGTGCTTTTTTATTGTTGTAATCCATTGTCTCATCTTCAATAACTATGGTTCCTTCATTAATTTCCTCTAAGTGATTTAAACATCTTAAGAAGGTACTTTTTCCAGAGCCAGAGGGTCCGATTATAACTAGAACTTCACCTTTATTAACATTTACACTTATATTTTCAAATACTACAAGATCACCGAATTTTTTAGTTAGGTTTTTTGCCTCAATCATATACATTATTGGTACCTCCTATTTAAGAATATCTTGACAATTTTTTCTCTATTACAGAAAATCCAGTTGTAAATACAGTTGTCATTAAAAGATAAACACAAGCTGCACTTAAATACATTTCAGGATATTTTAAAGTAGCAGATGAAATATTTGATGTAGTTTTCATAAGGTCAGTCATTGAAAGCGCAGATACAAGTGACGTATCTTTTAACATTGCAATAAACTCATTTCCTACTGGAGGTATAATTATTCTAAACGTTTGAGGTAATATTATTTTTGTCATAGTTTGAAGGTAAGTAAAACCTAATGCCTTGGAGGCTTCAAATTGACCCTTATCAATAGCTAAAATACCTCCACGTATTATTTCAGCCATATATGCAGCACAATTGAGGCTAAGACCTAACGATGCAGCTACAAAGCCATTCATAGTGATTCCCATACCTGGTAATGCATAATAAAAAAAGAATAATTGCAACATTAGAGGAGTTCCTCTAAAAATCCAGGTATAAAATGCAGAAATGGAACTAATTACTTTGTTTTTTGATATTTTACAAAATGCTAAGAATATTCCTAAAAGGGTTCCTGAAAATATAGTCACAACAGAAAGTTGAATAGTTAATATGCTTCCCTCAAGAAGATATGGAAGTTTTTCAAAGATAAAATGAAAGTCCAATGTTCGTCCCCCTATTATTAAGATTTTTACCCTTGTACTTAAATAATTAAGTACAAGGGCAAAATAAGTCCATATTATTTAGAATAATAGTCTGTTTTAAACCACTTTTGAGATATTGTTGACAGGGTACCATCTGCTTTGAGTTCGTTAAATGCTTTTTGAACTGCATCTCTTAATTCTGTATCCTTTTTTCTAAAGGCAATTCCAAAAGGTTCATCGCTCATTTTGCTAGCTAATGCATACTTTGAAGGATCTAAGGCTATATAGTATCTTCCTACTTGATCATCTGCAACTACAGCGGTAACTCTTCCAGCGGCTAAATCTTGAAGGGCTTGGGTAATTAAGTCATATTTCTTTACCTCTTTAATTCCTTTGATTCCTTCAGCAGCATCAGCACCAGTACTTCCTGTTTGGACGCCAACCACTTTGTCTTTAAGATCATCTACAGTTTTTATCGTTGTATCTCCTGTTTTAACTACAATAACTGGTCCACCTTGTATATATGGATCACTAAAGTTAACTACTTTCTTTCTTTCTTCATTGATGCTCATTGAGGATAAAATCATATCGAATTTTTTAGATTGAAGTGATGGCGTAATTCCACTCCATGCAGTGGGAACCCATTTTATTTCGACTCCTAATTTTTTCCCGATGGCGTTTCCTAAATCTACATCAAAGCCGATCAAAGCATTTTTATCATCTCTGTATTCCATAGGTGGATATTGATCATCAACTCCGATGGATATAACCTTTGCAGTTTTCATGTTAAAAGCAGAATCGCTTTTACAGCCCACAAATAATGTGGCGGTCATAGCAACTATTAAAGACATGTATAAAAGTTTTTTCATATTAATCTCCCCTTAAAAAATATTTCTCTCATTGATACATAATTATACTTAAAATATATTAGTTATGCAACAGAAAAAATCAAAAAATAATAATTAACCTATAATAAATTCCCATATTGATAAATTAATCTGCAATAAATTACAAAACAATGAAAAGTGATTTAAATAAACTCATAATTATAAGTTAAATGAAGGACTTTATGCATTAAAGGGATACAAAGAAAAAAACCACTTGTAATTTTCAGTACAAGTGGCTAAATACTAGTTACTTTCTATATACTCATCAAAGGACATTTTCTTATCAATAAGTCCATTAGGAGTAATTTCTATAATTCTATTAGCAATAGTTTGTATGAATTGATGATCGTGAGTAGTGAATAAAAGGTTGCTCTTGTAATCGTTCAAACCATTATTTAAAGCAGTTATTGATTCAAGATCAAGATGGTTTGTAGGCTGATCTAGAATTAAAACATTAGCATTGCTAAGCATCATTCTTGAAAGCATACATCTTACTCTTTCTCCACCAGAAAGTACCTGAGCTTCCTTCAATGCTTCTTCACCTGAGAAAAGCATTCTTCCAAGGAAACCTCGTAAATAGGATTCTGACTTTTCATCGGAAAATTGTCTTAGCCAATCAACTAAGCTTAAATTTACATCTGTAAAAAATTCTGCATTATCCTTAGGAAAATAAGCTTTTGTAATAGTAACTCCCCATTTAAACTCACCGCTATCAGCTTCCATTTCCCCAGCAAGAATTTTAAATAGAGTAGAATTAGCTATTTCATCTTCTCCTACAAAAGCGATTTTATCGCCCTTAGAAAGTATAAAGCTAACATTATCTAACACTTTTAAACCGTCTATACTTTTAGTCAAACCGTCAACCTTTAAAATCTCATTTCCAACTTCTCGTTCAGGTTTAAATCCAACAAAAGGATATTTTCTTGTAGAAGGTTGAATATCATCTAATGTTATTTTATCTAACAATTTTTTACGGGAAGTAGCTTGCTTAGACTTTGATGCATTAGCACTAAACCTTTGGATAAATTCTTGTAGCTCTTTAATTTTATCCTCGCTCTTCTTATTTTGATCTTTAAGCATTTGTTGAGCAAGTTGACTAGATTCATACCAGAAATCATAGTTACCAACATATAATTTGATTTTGCCAAAGTCTACATCTGCCATGTAAGTACAAACCTTATTTAAGAAATGTCTATCATGTGATACTACAATTACAGTTCCTTCAAAATCCATTAAGAAATCTTCTAGCCACTTAACAGCTTTTACGTCAAGATGGTTTGTAGGTTCGTCTAATATAAGAACGCCTGGTTTGCCGAAAATAGCCTGTGCTAAAAGCACCTTTATTTTCTCAGAACCAACTAGTTCACCCATTTTCTTTTCGTGAGTTTCAGTTTTAATACCTAAGCCTTGTAGTAGGGATGAGGCCTCTGATTCTGCTTCCCATCCATTTATGTCAGCAAATTCGCCTTCTAACTCTGAAGCTTTAATTCCATCTTCATCAGTAAAATCAACCTTTGCGTAAAGTTCATCTTTTTCCTTCATGATTTCAAAAAGTCTTGGGTTTCCCATTAAAACAGTTTCAAGAACTTGATTTTCATCATATTGATAGTGGTCTTGTTTTAAAACAGACATTCTTACGCCTGCTGCAATACTTACATCACCAGTATTTGGCTCGATTTCACCAGATAAGATGTTTAAAAACGTACTTTTTCCTGCACCGTTTGCGCCTATAACTCCATAACAATTGCCAGGAGTAAATTTTATGTTTACATTCTCGAAAAGCTTTCGCCCTGCAAATCCTAAACTTACATTAGTTACATTAATCACTGCTTTTTATTCCTCCATTTTCTATAGACATACTAAGATATTGTATCACACATAATATAAAATTTCATCATGAAATAACCCAGTACTAAAATTTAATATAAAAAAGTCAGGCAAGAACCTGACAAAAATTAATTTACGCCATATAAAGTGTAATATTCATCAATTCTTTGTTTGATTTCATGATCAATTACAATTTTACCATTTATTTTACGATTATACAAATATTCAATAACTTCTCCCATTGTTACAATAGCACAAGTTTTAATTGCATATTTTTCTTCTATTTCATTAAGTGCTGACTTAGTTCCTTGTCCTCTTTCCATTCTATCCACAGAGATAATAAGTCCAATAACATTAACATCTCCTTGAGCCTTTAAAATTGGCATAGTTTCATTTATTGAAGTACCTGCAGTAGTTACATCTTCAATTATTACAATTCTATCTCCAGTTTTAATGCTACTTCCAAGAAGTATCCCTGAGTCACCATGATCTTTAATTTCCTTTCTATTAGAACAGTATGCAACATCAACAGAATATAAATTACTTAGAGATATTGAAGCTGTTACGCTTAAAGGAATACCCTTATATGCAGGTCCAAATAGAATATCAAAATCTGTACCTAGATTTTCTTTTATAGCATGAGCATAGTACTCACCTAATTTACTAAGTTCTCTTCCAGTTTTATAGTTTCCCGTATTAATAAAAAAGGGGGTTTTCCTACCACTCTTTGTTATAAAATCTCCGAAAGTTAATACACCACAGTCAAGCATAAATTCAATAAACTCTTTTTTATATTGCTCCATGTTGTTCCTCCTAAAGTTAATTAATTAAATATCCATATGAAATTATACAATAAAGTTTAAGCTTTAGATAGCCCTAATAAAATTATTACTTGCAAAGTGGGCATAATTTGTTTAATCTATTAAATAATATACAATGATTTGGAATTAAGGGGGCTTAAATTATGAGTAATGATATAGAGAAGCTATTAAAGGAAAGAATTTTGGTGCTAGATGGTGCAATGGGGACTTGCATCCAAGAATTTCACTTGAGTGAAGCGGAGTATCAAGGAGGATGCCACTGCCATGGAAGCCAAAAAGGAAATAATGATCTTTTAAATATAACAAATCCAGCAGTAATTAGAACTATTCATAAAAATTATTTGCAAGCTGGAGCTGATATTATTGAAACAAATACTTTTAACTCCACTAGAATTTCTCAGAAGGACTATTCCATGGAGAAAAGGGCTTATGAACTAAATTTTATAGGTGCAAAATTGGCACGTGAAGCTGTAGATGACTTTATGAAAGAAAATCCAAGCAACCCAAGGTTTGTAGCCGGATCCATAGGACCTACTAATAGAACTGCTTCTCTTTCCCCGGACGTTGAAAATCCGGGTATAAGAAATATAAATTTTGAGGAGCTTTCTATTGCATATGAAGAGCAGATAGAGGGGCTTGTAGATGGAGGGGTAGATATATTGTTTATTGAAACAATATTTGACTCATTAAATGCAAGAGCTGCAATATTTGCCGCGGAAAGCGTTTTTGATAGAAAGGGAGTAAAACTACCCATTATAATTTCAGGAACTATTGCAGATAGAAGTGGAAGAATTTTATCAGGTCAAACCTTAGAAGCTTTCACAGAAACCATGAAAGCAGATGAAATATTAGGAATTGGTTTAAACTGTTCTTTTGGAGCTAAGGATTTGATTCCTTTCATTAAATACTTATCTAAAACACAGGATAGATATGTAAGTTTTTATCCTAATGCAGGACTTCCTAATTCTTTAGGTGAGTATGATGAGTTGCCTGAGGAGACTGCACTACTCGTAAAAGAACTTGCTGTCCAAGGACATTTAAATATAGTTGGAGGTTGCTGTGGCACTACACCTGCTCATATAAAGGCAATATGTGAAGCCGTGAAAGGATTAAGGCCAAGAGAAATACCTGTTATGCCTAAAGAGACTATCTATTGTGGCCTAGAAGCTTTAAAAATAAATAAGGAAAATAACTTTGTTAATATTGGAGAGAGAACAAATGTGGCCGGGTCAGCTAAATTTGCTAGATTAATTAGAGAGAAAAAATATGAAGAAGCTCTTTCTGTTGCTAAAGAGCAAGTGGAGAATGGAGCACAAATTATTGATATAAATTTTGATG
Organism: Clostridiaceae bacterium; assembly: GCA_014380625.1. Lineage (GTDB taxonomy): Bacteria > Bacillota > Clostridia > Clostridiales > Clostridiaceae > JACMJL01. The sequence continues at coordinate 13,781 of JACMJL010000124.1, read as the reverse complement.
ATGGTCTTCTAGATGCAAATATAGAGATGGAAGTATTTTTGAAACTTCTTGCAAGCGAACCAGATATCTCAAAGGTTCCAGTGATGATTGACTCATCAAAGTTTCACGTTTTAGAGATAGGACTAAGATCTATACAGGGAAAGGCAATAGTAAATTCCATAAGTCTTAAGGGTGGAGAAGAAGAATTTATTCGCCAAGCAAAGCTGATTAAAAGATATGGTGCTGGAGTAGTGGTAATGGCTTTCGATGAAAAGGGTCAAGCAGACACCTATGAAAAGAAAATTGTAATTTGTAAAAGGGCCTATGACATTTTAGTGGATAAGGTTAAGTTTTTGCCTACAGATATTATTTTTGATCCCAATATTCTAGCTATAGCAACTGGTATAGAAGAACATAATAATTATGGAGTAGACTATATTAATGCCACAAGATGGATTAAGGAAAACCTACCCCATGCAAAGGTCAGCGGTGGTGTTAGTAACTTATCCTTTTCCTTTAGGGGGAATAATGTCATTCGTGAAGCTATGCATTCTGTATTTTTGTACCATGCAATAAAGGCTGGAATGGATATGGGGATAGTAAACCCTGGCATGATTCAAATATACGATGAAATTGATAAAGAGTTACTTCATAAGGTTGAAGCAGTTGTATTAAACAAAAGCCCTGAGGCAGCTGAACAACTTTTAGAGTTTGCTGAGAATTATAAGGCTCTAGAGGGAGCTCAAATTGAAAATAAATTAGCTTGGAGAGAACAAGATAGTAAAGGAAGGCTTAAACATGCCCTAATAAAGGGTATTACAGAATTTATTGAACAAGATGTTGAAGAGGCAAGGCAAAAGTTTGATAAGGCTTTAGAAGTTATAGAGGGGCCTTTGATGGATGGAATGAAGGTAGTTGGGGAACTATTTGGAGATGGAAAGATGTTTTTACCTCAAGTGGTAAAAAGTGCAAGAGTAATGAAAAAAGCTGTAAGTTTTTTGTTGCCTTATATTGAGGCGGAGAAAATTGGTTCAGGAAGTATTAGTGCTGGAAAAGTAGTATTTGCAACCGTTAAGGGTGATGTACATGATATTGGTAAAAATATTGTTTCTGTGGTGCTTTCTTGCAATAATTTTGAAATTATTGATTTGGGGGTAATGGTACCCTGTGAAGTGATTTTGGAAACAGCTATAAGAGAAAAGGCAGATATTATTGCCTTAAGTGGCTTAATAACTCCTTCTCTAGATGAAATGTGTTACGTAGCAGAACAGATGGAGTCTCAAGGTTTCAATATTCCTTTAATGGTAGGTGGTGCGACCACTTCTAAAGTCCATACTTCCTTAAAAATTGCGCCTAAATATTCAAAGGGAGTAGTTCATAGTATAGATGCTTCAAAAGCAGTGGAAGTAGCAAAGAAATTGATGGATCCCGTGGGACGCGATGCTTATTTAGAAAATATAAAAGAAGAGTATAAAGGTATAAGAGAAAAGTACTTAAATATAACAAGAAAACTTATTTCTATTGACGAGGCTAGAGAGAAGAAACTGAGTATTGATTGGAATAACCAGGTAATAAAAACACCTAATTTTAATGGGGTTAAACAGTTAAAGAATTACCCTATAAGTGAACTTAGAAAATATATTGATTGGTCCTTTTTCTTCATTGCTTGGGATATGCCTATGATTTATCCTGCAATCATAGAAGATCCTAAATATGGTGAGGAAGCAAAGAAGTTATTAAAGGAAGCTAATGAGCTTCTAGATGTGCTTGAAAAGGAAAATATCCTTACCGCCAATGCTGTATTTGGCATTTTACCTGCTAATTCAGTGGGGGATGATATTGAAGTTTATAAAGATGGCGAGGTTACAACGTTTAATATGTTAAGACAGCAGGAGGTTGCAAAAAACAATGTGTATAAGTGTCTATCTGATTATATAGCACCTAAAGAAAGTGGACTTAAAGATTACTTAGGTGGATTTATAGTTACTGCGGGTATAGGAGCAAAAGAATATTCTGATAAGTTAAAGTCTCAAGGCGATGATTTTGGCGCTATAATGACTAAAATTCTTGCGGATAGACTAGCAGAAGCTTATGCAGAATTATTGCATCTAGAAGTAAGAAAGAATTATTGGGGATACTCGCCAGAAGAGAACTTAGAGCTGCCTAAATTATTCAAAGGTGCCTATAGAGGAATAAGGCCAGCCTTTGGTTATCCATCCTTAAGAGATCATGCAGATAAAGTAAAACTTTTTAAACTTTTAGAGGGTGAAACTGTAACAGGAATCCAATTAACTGATAGCTATATGATGGACCCAGGAGCCAGTGTATGTGGTCTTTATTTTGGAAGTGAAGTAGCAAAATATTTCGATATTAATAAAATTGGTAAGGATCAAGTAGAAGATTACACAAAACGTAATTCAAAAGATAGAAATGAAATAGAAAAGTTATTAAACACAATTTTGATTTATAAATAGGGACGGTTAACAACAAATAATTGATAGGGACGGTTAACAATAATTAGGCCAGAAAAACTTTGGCTTAATTATTGTTAACCGTCCCTATTACTATAAATTGATCCATGTTTCAGACCATTTTTGTATTTCTTCGAAAGTTGACTTTAAGTCAAACCCCTTTTCAGTAAGCTCGTATTCTATTCTTACAGGAGTTTCAGGATAAACAGATCTTTTAATAATGCCCATTTTTTCAAGCTCTTTAAATCTTTCTGTTAACATTCTATCACTTAACTCAGGGATTACATCTCTTATTTCACAGAACCGTCTTGGTCCTTTCATTAAAACCATTATTATCAGTCCAGTCCACTTTTTACCGAGAATCTCAAAGGCGGTTTCGAACTTAGGACATAAACTTACATTTTCCATCTTTAATCACCTCAATTATATTTTACAAGCTTATTAGATAAAAGTAAATAACTAAAACAATAATAATTACTTGACGTTAGTATATAATTATTAGTATTATACTAATATAAAGTAAGAATTAAAAGGATGTGATTTTAATGATGAAGGTAATAAAGGGTCAAAGAGTAAGCGATGGAGCTGGAGTAAAATTAAACAGGGTAATAGGAACTAGCCAATTAGATAATGTAGATCCGTTTTTTTTATTAGATGAATTTAAAAGTGATAATAAAGATGATTATATAGCTGGGTTCCCAATGCATCCACATAGGGGGATAGATACTATAACTTATATGTTAGAGGGTAGTTTTACCCATAAGGACTCACGAGGAAATGAGGGAACTCTTAATGCTGGCGAAGTTCAATGGATGACAGCAGGAAAGGGGATACTTCATGAAGAAATGCCAGCTATGGATGAAGGACAGTTATGGGGATATCAATTATGGGTAAACTTACCAGCAAAGTTAAAGATGATAGAACCTAAATACAGACATATTAAAGCCTGCGAAATTCCAGTAATAAAACAGGAAGGAATAGAAGTTAAATTGATTGCAGGGGAGTTCCAAGGAAAAGCGGGGGCAATAGAAGCTTATTTCCCAGTGGATTATATGGATGTAAGGCTAACGGAAGCTAAATTTGAAATAAAGGCTAAGGGTGCAAATCTGGTGTATGTGCATACTGGTAGTGTTCAAGTTATTTCACAGGGCGAAAAAGTTGAAGTTGTAGCCGGAAACCTATGTTTGATAGAAGAGGTAGAAGAATTTCAAGTATACGGTGATAGGGCTGGTTTCTTGTTTTTAAGTTCTAATCCTTTAAAAGAGCCAGTAGCAAGATACGGACCAATAGTGATGAATACCATGGATGAGATACTGCAGGCTATAGATGATTTTAATGATGGAAGTTTTGAAAAATAATTAGAAGGTATAGGTTAAAAGCCTGTACCTTCTAATTATTATACCGTTTATCAAGCCAAGAAATTAAGTCATTAATTACGTCATTTTTGTTAGTTTCATTTAACATTTCGTGTCTGGCATCTTTGTAAAAAAGGTATTCTAAATCTCTGATTTTTAAAGTATTATACATACTTATTAAAGTTAACACATTTTTTGTGTCACTTCCCACAGGATCTTTTTCCCCACCAAATATATAAATTGGCAGTTCTTTAGGTATATTTTTAATCCTATTTACATCATAAAGTTTAGTAAGGGCTGAAGATAATTCATAAAAGAAACCAGTAGTACACACAAAACCGCAAAGTGGACTTTCTACATACTTATCTACCTCAACAGAATCTCTACTAAGCCAGTCAAAATTGGTTCTATTAGGTTTAAAGGCACTATTGTATTTACCAAAGGAAAGTTTATCCAGAAAACTACTTTTTTTTCTGGAGCCCTGTAAAGTCTTACAAATATTAGCAATTACAGCCCCGAAAGATGTAATACTCTGTTTCCCTGAAGTTCCTGAAAGTATACAACCATCAATTTCTTTTCCATAGGTGCAGATATAGGATTGCGTTAAGAAGGAACCCATACTGTGGCCCATAATGATAATTGGAATATTAGGATATTCCCTTTTGATTATCTTATTCAGTTCATGAATATCATCTACAGCAATGCTAAAACCGTCTACTGGGAAGTGTCCTAAATCTTCGTTGGTTTTAATAGATTTACCATGACCAATTATATCGTTTATATATACTCCATAACCGCTTTGATTTAAAGCTAAAGCAAAGTTTTTATACCTTTGAGCATGTTCCGCCATACCGTGAACAATAAGTAAGATGGCTTTTAGTTTTACTTTAGGAATCCACTTGTAAGTTACAATTGAATTCCCAAAATTGTCTTCAAAGGAGAATTGTTCGTTCATAAATAAACCCCCCATTAATTTTTGATAATCCTTATATTAACAGTATAAACCTGATTTATTTTGTGAACAAGATAGTAAACTATTTAGTAATGGTATCTAAAAAAACACATACTTGTTCCGTGCTCGATGTTTTTGGACTAGTTTTATACATCAAAGCGTAATTGTTATCCATAAAATATATGTCATTTTTATCCATAGTATAAACGTCATTTTGGTTAGTTTTAATATCTACTTCATTTACTAATTTAATGAATTTGTTAGTGGTGTAATCATAGATATAGTTGTTACCATAAAAATTATTTTTCCAGGTTAAATATTTATCACTTAGTATTGGAAAACATCTATATAAATCATTTTCTACTTTACTGTAACAAGGTGAATTTTCATCAACTATAGTTTGAATTTTTTTACTATTTAAATCAATCATAGCTATTTCAGTATTCATAGTAACTTCACCTGGGTTCCTTAATGGGAATTTTATTGCAGCAACTTTATTTTTATAGATACTGGGGCTAGCGTAATGGCCATTAAAGGTAAGCTGTTCTATAGTTTTTGTGTTTAAATTGTAAATAAATAAATCGCTAAATTTATACTCTGAAGAGCTTTCTAAATTTTTATTATAACGTTCCTTATACTTACTCCATATTATTTTATTATCATATATACTACATTCATGAATCCACTCATCCAACACATTATTTGTGGAGGCTATGATATTCTTTATATTGCTATTAAGGTCAACTTTTATTAGTTCTGATTTTACTTGTAAATTATCTGGTTCTGTTTTACAATACACTAATGTATTATTATAGACTGATAATTGGGTTGGTACAATGTAACCTATCCCATAGGTCTTATAATTAGTAGTAGTAAAGGAACATTTGTCAATGATTTTTTTTTCACCCGTAGCTACATTCTGTGCTACTATTTGCCATTTATACGGAACTGTATACGTGAGTGTGTCCGTGGTAGTGTCTTTTATTGAGGGCTCATGTTCAACCCATATTATCCATTTCGAATTGCATATAACATTATTTAAAATATTATTAGAATCATATACTTTTGCAATAATACTAGAGCTTTCATCTTTTATATTATAAGTAAAGATATTTTTACCATCTTTAGTCTCAATTAAAACATTTTCTTTTAGAGATCCATAAAAATATGTTTTATTATTTAATTTTGCTGTCTTAATATCAAAGGAATTTTTAACTGTGATTTTATCAGATACAATTGTATCTGATATGATTGTATCAGTAATTTTGGGAACATTATTACTTGTTTTTAAATTTACCACATTCTCTTTTAGTGTAGGTAGAGAAATAATAAATAAAATTGCAATAGCCATTGCTGAGGAATAACTAAGTATATTCCTTCTAAAATGATATTTCAATCTAAATATTACAGATCTACTATAATATTTATCATCTAACTTGCTGATTATTTCCTGGCTTTGGGAAGTATAACTAACACTATCCAAATTAAACAACTCTTCTAAAGAAATTCTTACTTCAAGCTTTTCATTATATAACCTTTTACAGTTTTCGCAGTGCTTTTTATGCTCATTCATTTGATCGGAGGTTCGTATAGTTGTATCATTTTCTAAGTATTCTTTTAAATTTTTATTAAAGGACTTACAATTCATCATGAAATACCCCTTTCTTTTTTAGAATTTAAATATTCTTCGTACTTCTGGCTTATCTTGTAATACTTGTACTTTACTGTGGATTTGTTAATTTCAAGTATTTCTGCGATATCATCAAAGGTAAAATCTTCATATGAATATCTTAAGTTTAGTATTTGCTTTTCTGTTTTACTGAGGCTATTAACAAAAGTCTCAAGTGTTGATTTTGTTTCTTTGTATTCTATAAATTCGTCAGGTGATATAGTTTTGCTGAAATTTTCTAGGTTATCAAAAGCAACTTCTTGTATTTTTTTATTTTTCCTCAAGTAATCTATGGATTTATTCATTGCAATTTGAAAAATCCAGCTAGAAAACTTATATTTTTCTTTGTAAGTATAAAGTTTGTAGTAAACAGTTATAAATACTTCCTGTGTTATATCTCTGGCTACGTCGTTATTTTTAATCACATTTGAAACAAATTTATATACAGATGTCTCATAACGAATTAAAATTTCATTGTAGCTGTTAATTTCTCCTCCTAAAACTAGCTTTATTAACTCTATGTCTGTTTTCAAGTTTCCGCCCCCATTATGTATTTACTTTTGCTTTGAAAAGACAAATTATTACGCTTTTAAATATCTATCATCCTTAATACGTTAATTTAAACACATAGTTGGATTTTTATATAAAAAGTTATTACTTTATTTTGTTTTAATAATTATACAATACTTCTCTTAATGTAATAAAACTGAAAAACTTGGACACTTATTTAAAATGGTGTATAATAAATATTGTTAAATTTTTAATTAAGTATAAGGGGGCTTCAAAATGAGTTTTAAAGTTAATGATAAGATAACTTGGGTTGGAAAAATTGATTGGGAATTAAGAAAATTTCATGGTGACGAATATTCTACACATAGAGGTAGCGCGTATAATTCCTTTCTTGTTAGAGATGAAAAGGTAGTATTGATTGATACAGTATGGCAACCCTTTGCTAAGGAGTTTGTAGCTAATTTAAAAAAAGAAATAGATTTGTCTAAAATTGATTATATAATTGCTAACCATGGAGAGGTTGATCATACTGGGGCATTACCTGAATTAATGAAGGAAATACCTAATACACCGATTTACTGCACGAAAAATGCTATTAAATCAATAAAGGGACAGTACCATGAAGATTGGAACTTTGTTGAAGTTAAAACTGGAGATATATTGGATTTAGGCAAAAATAAAATTACATTTATTGAAGCTAGGATGCTTCACTGGCCGGATACTATGTTCTCATATTTAGATGGAGACAATATACTTTTCAGTAATGATGCCTTTGGACAACACTATGCTTCAGAATTTATGTTTAATGACCTTGTAGATCAATCAGAGCTTTATCAAGAAGCAATTAAATATTATGCTAATATATTAACTCCATTTAGCAAGTTTGTTGAAAGAAAAATAGAAGAAATATTGAAGCTTAATATACCTGTAGATTTAATTTGTCCATCACATGGTGTAATTTGGAGAGACAAACCTCTTCAGATAGTTACTAAATATATGGAGTGGGCAAAGAATTATAAGGAAAATCAAATTACAATAATATATGATTCTATGTGGAATGCTACTAGAATAATGGCTGAAAATATTGCTCAAGGTATAAGGGAAACCGACCCCTTAGCTAATATTAAGCTCTTTAATTCTGCTAATTCAGATAAAAATGATATTTTAACTGAAGTATTCAAATCTAAGGCTATTGTAGTTGGGTCTCCAACAATAAATAAAGGAATTTTAAGCTCATCAGCTTCAATACTTGAAATGATTAGAGGACTTGAATTCAAAGAGAAGAAAGCAGCAGTTTTTGGTAGTTATGGTTGGAGCGGAGAAGCAGTAAAAATGCTGACGGAATTACTTAAGGAAGCGAAGTTTGAGATTGCTCAAGAAGGATTAAATATTCTTTGGAAACCTGATGAAGAAGGTTTAATAAAGTGTGTAGAATTTGGTAAAAGCTTTGGTGAAAAAGTAAAATAGGCTAACGTATCCTGAAAATCTTTGCCTTATAAAAAAGAGCCTGTGGGTTAACCCCACAGGCTTTTATTATTCTTCAAGACATTCCGCTAGACATTCATCTATAACGTCTTTAGTAATTTCAAAGATCATTATTGTGTACCTCCTGATTTTTAAATTGTAGTTATTGATTTTACTCGGCTTTTCAGGAGAGACAGTAACTATAATTAGATTGTATCTTTCATTATAGTCTCTTTCATTAGATTATGCAAGAGAAATTTTACAACGTATCTTATGACTTTTTAACATATTTGTGTAATAATATATAGGTAAGCAACTTAGGCATCTTTGACTTTTTATTTTCTTTCAGATGCCTTAACAAAAAAATAAGGAGTGTTTATATGAAAAATAACTCTAGCAGAGCAATTGGAATAATCTTTATTTTAATTGGGGTTGGAGCATTGCTCTCAACTATGAATTATATGAATCACAATGTGATAATGTTAATGATCTCTATAGCTTTTTTTGCACTTTACTTTGTAAGAGGAGGGAATAAAAATTATTATAACCTTAGCTTACTTATGCCAGCCTGTATACTTTTAATGCTTTCTCCCTTAGAAACTTTAAGAACGTATAGCTTCTTTAATAAGTTAGATAGTGAAATTACAATTCTAGCAATTGCTACAGCTTTCTTTCTAATGTACTTTATGCATAATTTTTGGGTGAGAGATATAAGAAATAGAAAAAGACATTGGCCTTTACTTGTAGGAATTGTATTGTCGGCAGTAGGAATATCTAATTATATATCCAACACTTATGATGTGGCTGTAGGAAATTTTATTCTACATTATGCCTGGAGTTTTATATTCATATTATTAGGTATATTTATATTAATAAAAGAGTTTTTTAAGAAAAAATTATAATTCTTGGAGGGAAACAAATGAATTCCACAATATATAATGATTTTTTAACCATTGATGCTGATACAAAGGGTGCGGAACTCAGTAGCATTAAGACCATAAAGGATAATTTAGAATATTTATGGCAGGCAGATCCAAAAGTTTGGGGAAGGCATGCACCGATTTTATTTCCTCTGGTAGGAAAACTTAAGGAAGATAAAACTATTATTGAAGGCGAAAACTATAGTATGGGTCAACATGGCTTTGCTAGGGACTTCGAATTTCAAATTATAGGAAAAACTGCTGAAAGTATAAGCTATCAATTATTGTGTAATGAAGAGACTTTAAAAAAGTATCCTTATAAGTTTAATCTATTAGTAGTGTATACGCTTATAGAAAATAAATTAGATATCACCTATAAGATTAAAAATATTGATGAAAAGGTTATATATTTCTCCATAGGAGCTCATCCAGGGTTTGCATGCCCTCTTTTTGAAAATGAAAAGTTTGAAGATTATTACTTAGAGTTTTCAGATAAGGAGAATGCAGATATATATTTACTTGAAGAGGGGATATTTTCAGGGAAAAAGGAACCTCATTTAAAGGAAGATACTATTATTCCCATTACAAGGGAGCTATTTATTAATGATGCACTAGTGTATGAAAAATTAAATTCTAGTAGTATTTCCCTTAATAGCAGAAAACACCAAAGAGGTATTAAAGTTGACTTTCAAGGTTTTCCTTATCTAGGCATTTGGTCAAGACCACAAGGTGACGGGGATTTTGTTTGTATCGAACCTTGGTTTGGATTATCTGATTTTAAAGATTCCGATGGTATTTATAAAAATAAAAAAGGAATGTTATCCTTGGAACCAGATAAATTCTTTGACTGTAAATTTATAATAGAGGTAAATTAATTTATTGGAGACAAATCTAAGGATGGGTCTCCAATTTTTATTTGGATTAATTATTTTTAAAATTGACATAATATATTACTAAGGAGTGATTTTATGAATGAGATACATAAGATATTTAACGAATTTGAAGAACATCTATTAAAGGATGATAAGCCATCTCAATATTTTAATGATAAATTAGCTTCGGGGATTTTTTTTAAAATCTATCCCTTTACCTTATTGGGTAATTTGATAAAGACTGAGCAAGAGCCCAAACACCATCCTGAGGGAAATGTTTGGATCCACACTTTAATGGTAGTTGATGAATGCGCAAAGGTAAGATCTAGAAGTGAAGATGCTAGAGTGTTTATGTGGGCCGCCCTTCTCCATGATTTGGGAAAGGCTCCTACCACAGCTGTTAGAAAAGGAAAAATTACTGCTTATGATCATGATAAGGTAGGGAAAGGACTTTCAATTAAGTTTTTAGAAGCATGGACAGACGATGCTAAATTTATTGAAAAGGTGTCTAAGCTAGTAAGATGGCATATGCAGACTCTTTTTGTAGTAAAGGATCTTCCTTTTGCAGAAATAAAAGATATGCTGGCTGAGGTAGCTATAGATGAAATAGCATTACTATCTATCTGCGATCGTTTAGGAAGAGGGGAATTATCAGATAAGAAAATGCAAGAAGAAAAAACGAATATAGAAATATTTATAAAAAAGTGTAAGGCGTTTTCACTTAAATGAAAAATCAAGACTTACTAACTAAAGACTTGACAATATAGTAGTGAGGGTATAAAATTAATTAAAATTTAATATTTTTCGTTCTTATCAAGAGTGGTGGAGGGACTGGCCCTGTGAAACCCGGCAACAGCTATTTTTAGGTGTGCTAATTCCAGCAGGATTTCATTATTTTAGAAGCGATTCCTGGGAGATGAGAAGTGAGATTGGTTTTATGATTAAACAACCATTTTCTGATGCTTCAGAGGATGGTTTTATTAATTTATGGGGGGAATTAATTTGCCTATAGTTATACCTAAAGACTTACCAGCATCAAAAATTTTAAATGAAGAAAAAATATTTGTGATGAATGAGAACATGGCAATGCATCAAGATATTAGGCCACTTAAGATCGCTATTGTTAACCTAATGCCAACAAAAATAGAAACAGAGACTCAACTTTTGAGATTAATAGGAAATACACCTCTTCAAGTAGATGTGGATTTTATAAATACACAAAGCCATAAAGCTAAAAACATTTCTGAAGAACATCTAGTTAATTTCTACAAATCCTTCGAAGAAATAAAGCATCATAAGTATGACGGAATGATAATAACAGGAGCACCAGTAGAAAACTTTGAGTTTGAAGCGGTAGATTACTGGGATGAGTTAAGAGAAATCATGGAATACTCAAAAACCAATGTTACTTCTACACTTCATATTTGTTGGGGAGCTCAAGCTGGGTTGTATTATCACTATGGAATTCCTAAGTATGCTTTAGAAGAAAAAGTATTTGGAGTTTTTGCTCACAATACATTGAATAAAAAGTCTCAGTTAATGAGAGGTTTTGATGATGAGTTTTTTGCACCACATTCTAGATATACAGAAGTAAGAAGGAAAGATATAGAAGAAAGACAAGAGTTAGAAATTTTAGCTGAATCTGATGATTCTGGGGTATATATTATAACAAGTGAAGATGGGAAACAGGTTTTCGTAACTGGACACTCAGAATATGATAAACTAACCTTGAAAATGGAATATGATAGAGATGTGAACAAAGGGGTTAATATAAAAATTCCTCAAAATTATTATAAAAAAAATGATCCAACTGAAAAACCTATTGTAAAATGGAGAAGTCATGCTAATTTGCTTTTTTTAAATTGGCTTAATTACTATGTATATCAACAAACACCATATGATTTATAATATTAAATAGTTATTATTGTTTACATTTCTGAATAAATATAATAAAATCTAATTACTATAATACAATAATTTACCTTTAGGAGGGATTTGTATGCAAAGATTTGAATGTGTAGTTTGTGGGTATATTTACGATCCAACAGAAGGGGATCCAGATAATGGAGTAGAACCAGGAACTTCATTTGAAAGTATACCAGAAGATTGGGTTTGCCCACTTTGTGGTGTTGGTAAAGATCAATTTGAACCTGTAAACTAAATTATAAAATAGCTTCATTTTATGGAGCTATTTTTATTTACTTTAAATGGAATTTGTTAATGTTAAATTCCCCTTAATTTGAAAAAATATTAAATTTTTAAAATAAAAAGTTGCCAAACAATATTAAAAAGTCAGAAAATACTATATAATATAAGGGATGATACATAATAAATAATTGTATGGTAAATGTTTATGATATTTTTAGTCGAAGCTCAAATATTAACTTGAGGAGGCGGATTTAATTGGCAAAGAAGAAAATGATTGCAATGATATTGGCTGGGGGACAAGGCTCTAGGTTAGGAATTTTAACGAAAGATAATGCAAAACCGGCAGTTCCTTTTGGAGGTAAATACAGAATTATCGATTTTCCTTTAAGTAATTGCTCAAATTCAGGAATTGATACAGTGGGAGTACTAACTCAGTATCAGCCAATGATTTTAAATTCACATATTGGGATAGGGGCGCCATGGGATCTTGATAGGAACAATGGCGGTGTAAGTCTTCTTCCACCACATATGAAACAATCTGGTGGAAATTGGTATGCAGGAACAGCAGATGCCATTTATCAAAATATTAAGTATGTGGATTTTTATGACCCTGAATATGTATTAATACTATCTGGAGACCATATTTATAAAATGGACTATACTAAAATGCTCCAATATCATCAAGAAAAAGAAGCTGATGCAACCCTAGCTGTAATTCCAGTAACTTATGAAGAAGCAACTAGGTTTGGAATTATGAATACAAATGAGGACAACTCTGTTTATGAATTTGAAGAGAAACCTAAAAACCCTAAAAATAATATGGCATCAATGGGAATATACATATTTAATTGGCAGGTTTTAAAAAAGTTTTTAAAAGAAGATCAACTTGAAAAAACTTCAAATAATGACTTTGGCAAAAATATAATTCCTAATATGCTTAATAGTGGGAAAAAGCTCATGGCTTATCCTTTTGATGGTTACTGGAAAGATGTTGGTACTATTGATAGTCTTTGGGAAGCAAATATGGACTTATTAGATTCTAACAATAGGTTAAATATCCATGACACTAAATGGAGAATATATACAGTAAATCCTATGAGACCACCACAATACATGGGAAGTCATGCAGATGTAAAGGGATCCTTTGTAGTTGAAGGTTGCACGGTTTTTGGTAAAGTTTCTAACTCCGTACTTTCTGCAGGCGTTTATGTAGGGAAAAACACTGTAATTAAAGATTCAGTAATAATGGCAAATACAAAAATTGGTGATAACGTAGTAATTGAGAAGGCCATTGTTGGTGGGGATGTAATCATTAGAAAGAATAGTAAAATAGGAAATGGAAAAGATATAGTTTTAATTGGAGAACGAGAAGAAATAAAAGCTAATTCTGTAGTTGAATAAGTTGAGGGGTGATTGGGATGCTTAATAATTATATGGGTAT
>JACMJL010000123.1 GCA_014380625.1 Clostridiaceae bacterium | reverse complement strand
TGTAATAAACGAAGGACTCAATAATACTGGACTAAATCAAGAGTGGCTATCAACTCAATTACAAAGTAAGGGAGTTACGTTAGATAATGTGTTTCTAGGTCAAGTAGACTCCTCGGGAGACCTATATCTAGATATTTTTGATGATAATATAGAAGTTCCTAAGTCTCAAGTTAAAGAAATGCTTTATGCTAATATTGAAAAAACTCAAGCTGATTTTATGTCTTTTTATTTAGAAACAAATAATAAACAAGCAAAGGCTATGTATTTAAAAAATGCTGAAAAGTTAAAAGCGGTTATGGAAGATATAGAACCATATTTACTTCGGTAAAGAGTTAGACAATAGTATAAGGATTAGGGCATTTGAAGGGAGGTGACTATAAATGACTGTAGGAACTCAAATGCAACAAGCAATAGCAGGAATGCAAAGTGCAGCAGCAACCATGAAAACTTTTGCGTTACAAACGGAAGATAAACAAGCAAAAAATGACTTTCAACAGATATCTGAGCAACTTGATGGTTCTCTAGAAATTTTGAAAGGACGACAGAAATATATTGAAGCGCAAGAACCTCAATACAAATAAATACAAATGAAAGGTAAGTGATTATATGGGTCTTCTACGCTTGATAGGAGGAATAGTAGTATTTTTCTGGGTCTTAGGCCTTATATTTAGAATTGGTGGAGGCATGATACATCTATTACTTATAGTAGCTGCAATTGTATTCATTATGGATAAGGTTTTTGGAGGACGAAAAATACAAAAATAACCTATGCACCCTTTAGGGGGTGTATTTTTGCGTTATTATAATATATATTGACGAAAAGGTGCATTAATTATAAAATTAGAAGGCATTATACTGAAAAAGTAATATGTAAGAACATAAGAAAAAAGGAGAAAATCAATGAAAGAGTCGAAATATGAAAATCAAGAAGTTATTATCCCCAAGGGATTGAAGAAGGAAATAGGGTTATTTGAAGCTATTACTATAGTTATAGGCGTGGTTATAGGCTCAGGAATATTTTTTAAAGCTTCATCAGTTTTTAAAAATGCTGGAACACCAATGCTTGGAATAATGGCTTGGGTAATTGGTGGTTTAATAACAATAGCCTCAGCGCTAACAGTTGCTGAAATAGCTGCAGCAATTCCTAAGACTGGTGGGATTTTCGTTTATCTTAAGGAATTATATGGTGAAAAGTGGGCATTTTTATTTGGCTGGGTGCAGACTTTGATTTATGTACCAGGCGTAGCAGCAGCATTATCTATAATTTTTGTTACTCAATCCACCTATTTTATACCATCAATGACAAGTGCAGAGCAAGAAATATTAGCTATATTTATTCTTTTTTTTGTAATGGGTATAAACATTTTATCAACAAAACTTGGAAGTAAGGTACAGGTTGTTGCTACAATAGCCAAACTTATACCTATCTTTGTTATCATAATATTTGGATTACTAAAGGGTACTGCGCATGATTTTGGTGCTCCAGTGATTGCATCTACGTCCGTGGGAGCTGCAGGTTTTGGGGCTGCTATTTTGGGGACCTTATGGGCCTATGATGGCTGGGTTAGCGTGGGGAACATGGCTGGAGAACTAAAAAATCCTAAAAAGGATCTTCCTAAATCTATAATTATAGGTTTAGTAGTAATAATAATAGTCTATATACTAATTAATGTGGCAATAATAAATATAATGCCTGTGACAGATGTAATAGCTTCATCTAAACCAGCTTCAGATTCAGCAGTAATTCTCTTCGGAAATACAGGTGCTGCCTTAATAGCTGGGGGAATAATGATTTCTATTTTTGGCGCTTTAAACGGATATTTAATGACAGGTGTGAGAATTCCTTACGCCATGGCTAAGGATAATATTTTCCCCTTTGCTAAGTTTTTTGGCAAGGTTAATGAAAAATTTCAAACGCCTATTAATGTTTTTGTACTTGAAGTAATAGTTGCAAGTTTATATGTAAAAAGCGGCACCTTTGAGACCCTTACAAATCTAGCTGTATTTGTAATGTGGATATTTTTTGTTATGTGTGTAGCAGGTATATTCATCTTAAGAAGTAAGCTCAAGCATTTAGAAAGACCCTACAAGGTCCCTTTATATCCTATTATCCCTATAGTTGGAATAGTGGGAGGTATTTATATTTTAGTAAGCACTTTTATAACTGATACTTCTAACGCAATATATGGAATAGGTATAACCTTAGTAGGGCTACCAGTATATTGGTATATAAAAAAAAGAGCTGTCTCAAAATAAATAGGGAATAAGTAACTCTATTGCTGGATAGTTCAAAAAAACCTACCCATTTTAATCCACTTTACAGTGGGTAAGATGGATAGGTTTTTTGGTCACCAGTATAAGATTTACTAAGCCACACTATGATCAATAAGACTTCTTAACCAATTTATCAAAGGTCAATGAGTAATCTACCAACATCAAATCCCATGTTGCAGGATTTGTATATCTGAGAGCTAGTTAGGTTCCTATCGGAATATTCCTTTAGTACCTTGCTTTTGTTTAATTATTGCCTTATTTTCGTACATTTTTTCGTCAGCAATCTGTAAGAGATCATCTACTGTTAAGGGAGATTCAGGAGAATATTCAGCCTCTCCAAAGCTTAAACTTAAAATAAATGGGTAATTTTCTTTACTGTTTATTTCCTCTATATTAGCGTGAATTTTATTTAAAAATATTTCTGATTGCGAAAGTTCTGTATTTGGTAGTATGACTAGGAATTCATCTCCACCTAATCGACAAATAGAATCTGAGGCTCTTAAGAAGGATTTTATAGCATCAACAGCGGATAATATGAGTGCATCCCCGAAGTTATGTCCATAAGAATCATTTACTGATTTCAAACCATTTATATCTATGAATATTACGACAAACCTTTGATTTTGACGTTTAGAAGACTGAAGCTGCCTTTCAAGTAGTAACAAGCAGGATCGCCTGTTGTAGGTTCCAGTCATTTCATCCATGGTAGCATACAAATTAAGGAGTTCATCAAGCTCTCTACGTTTTGTTATATCCTCTTTAACGGCTATAAAGCTTGTAATTTCACCAGTTGAATTCTTAACTGAAGATATAAGTGCGTCTTCCCAATAAATCTCTTCGTTTTTCCTTTTGTTACAGAAATTTCCTCGCCAATCCTCGCCAGATAAGATGGTTGTCCACATTTGTTTGTAAAACTCCTCAGTATGTTCTCCAGACTTTAATATATTTGCATTGGAGCCTATTGCTTCCTCAAGGCTATATCCGGTAAGTTTTAAAAACATAGGATTAACATATTCTATAGTACCCAAAACATCAGTAATTACAATGGTAGTTGAAGACTGTTCTACTGCTTGGAATAGTTTTATGAAATTTAATTCAGACTCACGACCCTTATAAATAGTATACATTAGCACTACTATTGTAACTATCAATATATTAAGTATAAGAAATATAATTATTATGAAGCTCATTTGCATTGGAGTAAGCAGGGGTGCTAAATTTTTAGGTGACAGAGCTAAGAGTTTCCAATGGGTATCTCCTATTGACTGCTCAGATACATAATACTTTTTTAAATCTAGATTAAGTGGTTTAATGGAAGTGTCTGAAAATTGTTTATCTTTTATTATTTGGTCAAGCTTCTCCTTGGATATAGGGTAAATTGAGCTAAAAAGCCATTCTTTTGTGTTGCTAGAAAAAACAATACCATCACTGGTAGAGATTAGAGCCTTATACTGATATTCCTTAAGGATACCATCTATATCATCCATATTTATTTTACATACTATTACCCCAATTATGCTGTTAGCATTATCTTTAATAGGTGAGCTAAAATATATACCTGGAGATTTAGTTGTCACTCCAAGTGCAGGGTATATGACATTTTTACCTTGTAGCGCGTCAAGGAAGTAAGGTCTGAAACTAAAATCTTTTCCCTCAATTATTAGTGTATTATCTATTTGATACTCACTTGAAGCAAGGACGATTCCTCTTGAATTTAAAACATAGCATAATTCTAAGTTGGAGGTTTTCTGAATAGTATTTAGAACAATTTTTGTACTGCTATAGTTATAATCATTATTATGTAAACACAATTGTTTTATAAAATTATCAGTAGCAAGGGTGTTTGAAATATTTTGAGCTTTTGAAAAAGCTTTGTAGTTTATATCCTGAAGTATCTTAGTTGTCTCTATATTAAGATTTTCCTTTTTATTTTCATTACTCATTGTAAATACTTGATAGCTAGTGAAAACTAGTAATAATAAGCAAAAAAAACCAATTATAAAAGAAATAGATTTAAATGTAAATTTTATATTTCTAATAGGAACAACCTCCTAATTCATAAAATTCTATATATAGTGATTATATCAATGAATTTGTCGAAATACAACAGAAACAGGCCACTCATATTTTTTCATTTGTGAATTGACAAAAATTTCTTAAGGTAATATAATTAGTTTATTAAAGGACTTATTGTAAAAATTCAATATGTTCTTATGGAAGGGGAAATGTAAAATGATAACTAGTATAAAGGTGATTGCTACTTAAAACTAAATATGGGCGGAAATGTGATTACAGGGGTTGTTGTACCCTTTGTTTGTGATGCATTTTTGCAGTTATTAATAACCTTTCATAATTGTCACTATTAAGGACGTATAACACGACAGGTATTCCTGTTTTTTTTATGCCCGCAGATAGCAACCATCTTTGAGGTTGCCTTCTGCGGGATTTTTCTGCCCATTTTTACAAATCAAAAATATTTAATTAGTATGGAGGATTTAATGGATAAAAACAATATGCAAAAGTATGGATACGATGATTTTTTTCAAAACCAAGTAAATAAACTTAATATATCTTTAACGGAGTTAGTACCCGCAAGAATTACTGCGGTGCACAAGGAACAATATAGTCTTGTAACAGATTGTGGGGAAAATGCAGGAAAGCTAAAGGGATCTTTATTTTATAATCATAAGATTCTCAATGTATATCCTACAGTAGGCGATTTTGTTCTAGTGAAACCTAATCCTTTAGGAGAAGACATTATTTATCATGTACTTGAGAAAAAAAGCAAATTTTCAAGGCTTGATTCTTTTAATGAGGTGGAGCAGATCGTAGCTGCAAATTTTGATTATGTATTTATAATGATATCACTAAATAATGATTTCAATGTGAATCGAATAGAAAGGTATCTTGCCGCCACCTGGCAGAGTGGTGCATTACCGGTTATTATAATGACCAAGCTGGATTTATGTGATAATTATTCCTTACAAAAGGCTAGAATTGAAGAAATTGCACCTGCTGTGCCAGTTATTGCTGTGAGTGCTTTTACTGGAGAAGGTTTGGAGGAACTATGGAGTTATATAGCCCCTTATAAAACTGTTGTATTTCTAGGCTCCTCTGGTATTGGTAAATCATCCTTAGTAAATGCGCTTTGTGGTGAAGAAATAATGAAGGTAAATACCATTAGGGAAGATGATAGTAAGGGTCGTCATACTACTACCCATAGACAACTGATTAAACTTAAAAATCATGCTATGATTATCGATACACCAGGTATGCGCGAATTAGGGATGTGGGATGTATCACAGGGGTTAGGAGTGGTTTTTGATGAAATTGAAACCTTATCACAAAACTGCAGATTTACAGACTGCAAGCATGAGAGTGAGCCAGGTTGCTTTGTGAGAGCCGCCCTAGAAAGTGGAGAACTTTCATCTGAAAGGTGGAATAATTATATTAAGCTAAAAAGAGAAGCCAAGTTTGCTGAAAGTAAAGAGAATGTTAGCCTTCGATTAAAGGAAAAAGCAAAGTGGAAAACTATTTCCAAATTTCAAAAACAAACAAAAAGGAGATTATAAAATGTTAAAAAAAGTATTAAATCAAAGTATTAGCCTAAAAGAACATATATCTGAAAAAGAATATAAAGAGATTGGTGAACTTCAAGCGCACTGCAGCTTACAGGACAAAACAAATCTAAAGTTAGAATTAGACTATAGGATAAATGTGGTTACAAGTTACGAAATAGGATTGAAAAATATTAATGAATTTCTTTATTATGTAGAGGAGGTTTTAGTAGCCTACCTTAACATCTCAAGTTTTGGTGCTAATATAGCTGAAATTAATGGAATGACTCATCCTGATTTTCGACGAAAAGGAATATTTAAAAAACTCTTTAATCTTGCTATAGAGGAGTGTCAGAAAAGAAACTTCAATAAAGTATTATTATTATCTGATGGTAAATCTACCTCTGGAATAGAATTTATAAAGGCAGTCAACGGAAGCTACGATTTTTCAGAGTATAGGATGAAGTGGAATAACAAAACTACTTGGGAAAACATAAAGCCCATTGGTTTAAGAAAAGCTGATAAGTTAGATGGAAAAGAAATAGGGAGACAAAATGCAATATTTTTTAATGATTCAGAAGCATGTGAGAGTTTTCCAGAAGAAGAGGAGGAGTTAAACAAAATCACCTATATGGTTGAATTAGAGGGGAAAACTATAGGAAAAGTAAAAGTGAATTTTAATAATTCTGCTTTTATAGGTGGTTTTGGGATATTACCTAATTTTAGGGGAAGAGGCTTTGGTAAAGCAGCTTTAACTGAAACCTTACGTCTAATAAATAAAAAAAGTATAAATGAGATAGAATTGGATGTGGAGTGTAAAAACAATACTGCACTTAATTTATATAAAAGTTGTGGTTTTGAGCAAAAGTCTGTAATGGATTACTATAAGTATATAATAAGTTAAATTGTGTAGGTATAAGTAAATTATGCAACTATATGAATTGAATTGATTAAACTCTTAAAAAGTGATAAAATATTACAAAATGAGTAAAATAAACATGTAATATGACAAGTATCATCATTATATAAGTACCTCAATATTTACTATATTAAAAAAGGGTGGATTAAGATGATAGAGATAAAGAATGAAGTTTGTTTACAGGGAGTCTATTCATTTAAAGAGGTAATAGACAATGTTATAAATATTCTAAATGTACATAACTTTGATTTCGAAATTAAACTAATCTTATCTGAAGCCTTAAATAATGCATATATTCATGGCAATTTAAGAAATGTAAATAAACCAATATTTTTGAGGTACTTTTATAATGGTAAAAAGGTAAAATTTGAAGTAGAGGATTCAGGAAAAGGTTTTCTAAGTGAAAGTTTTAAAAATGAAATTTCAGATGAAAAATTATTAGATGAAAGTGGAAGGGGACTATTTTTAATTTATAATTTGTCGGACAAGCTTGAAATTAGAAAAAATGTAGTTTTTATTGAAAAAGATATTTTTTAAAATACATTATATTAGGGGGCGCACAATGAAAATCAGTTTAAAAACAAAACTAATGGTATTAATTTTTATATTTATAACTGTTCCACTAGCAATATTAGGAACCTCTTCCTATTTAAAAACCTCCAATACTATAGAAACTACAACCAACAATGATCTAAAAGCACTTGTAGATGAAACTTCTAAATTAGTAAATGAAAAGATAAACTCAATGGATAGAATGGTGTACATGCTAAGTTTAAATGATAACTTAGCTAAAATAGCAGCTGGAGATTATACGACCAGAACGGATACCTTTAACTATTTCAAATTGCTACAAAGTCAAAATAGTAGTATTGTCGAGACTTTAATTGTTACAGATTCAACTGGAAAAGCAGTTACCAGCAATATAGGTGAAACCTTTAACACGGACTACAGTGATAGACCCTATGTACAAGAGGCTTTAAAGGGAACTAAGAGTATGAGTAAGAATGTGTTGCATTCCAAGACAAGTGATAAAAATATATTTGGAATTGCTTATCCACTAAAGATTAAAGATAAAGTTGTTGGCACAATTATGTGCGTAATGCCATTTGATCTTATCACTAGCGTTGTTACAAACATAAAGGTAGGGAATAATGGTTATGTCTATATGATTGATAAGGAAGGATTAATTATCTCTCATCCCAAAGCAGCAAAGGTATTAAATGATAATATAGCTACTAACGCATCTAGTGAATTAAAAGTCTTATCAAATAAGATGAAAGCTGGAGAAATAGGTGGAGGATATTATACCTATGAAGGTATCAGAAAGTATGTAAGATTTGCGTCAGCAGGGAATTGGGTGGTAGCTATGACTGCAAATCAATCAGATTTAATGGCTCCCGTGTACGCTATAAGAAATAATACAATAATAATTGGATTAATTTCGTTGTTAGTAGTAATGAGTTTAGTGTTTCTTTTTATTACAAAAAACGTTACAAGCCCTATTGAAAAATTAGAGAAGTTAATGTATAAAGCTGGTAATGGAGATTTGACTGTAATATGTGATATTAAAACTAAGGATGAAATAGAGGCTTTAGGTTGCAGCTTTAATGAAATGATTAAAAATCAATCCAGCATAATAAATAATGTTAGAAAAGGCTCACAAGAATTAACCGCTGCTTCTGAAGAAATAGCTGCGGCTACTACTGATTTGAGTGGTTCCACTGAAGTTATAACTGGTAATATTCAAGAGGTGGCTGCCAGTTTAGAGACTCAAGGCAGTTTAATTGTAGAAGTATCAGAAGTTTTAGTTCAACTTTCTAGTCTTGTACAAATAGCACAGAATAAAGCTGTAACAGCAAAAACTAATTCGGAAAAAACTAACTTAGCTGCACAAACAGGTAGGATAAAGGTAGAAGAAACAGCAAAGGCAATTGCTAATATTAGTAGTGCATCTAATGAGACTGAAAAGATACTTAAAGTACTAGATGAATTATCTAAGAAGGTAAATGGAATAACAGGAACGATAAATGGAATTTCGCAGCAAACTAATTTATTAGCATTAAATGCTGCAATTGAGGCAGCCAGAGCTGGAGAACATGGAAAAGGCTTTAGCGTTGTTGCGGATGAAGTTCGTAAATTATCTGAACAAACTACCTTAGGTTCTAAAGAAATTTCTGTATTAGTGAATGAAATGGCAGTTCAAATTAATTATGCTGTAAAATCTATGGGATCATCAAAGATAGCTGTAGAAAATGGTGTTAGGGTAGCTGAAGAAACGGATAAATCCTTTGTAAGAATTATAAAAGCTGTAGATCAGATTTCAAAGGATATTATACAAATAGTTGATGTAACCAACGATGAAGTGGCTAATTCTGATAAAATTGTAGGGCTTATTGACGGGATGTCTACAATAATTGAGGCGTCAGAGAGAAATGGCCAAGAAGTAGCAGCCTCTTCTGAAGAACAGTCTTCACAGCTAGAAAACATAGCTTCTAGTGCAGAAGAAACAAGTTCTATGGCAATGCAGTTGAATTTAATGGTAGAAAAATTTATAATTTAGAGGTGAAATAAAATGAGTAGTATCAAAATTATAGTACCTAAAGAATTTACAGTCGATGAAGCATCAAATTTTAGAGAAAAAACTTTAGAACTCTTAAGCAAAGGGGAAATTAACTTTGAGATAGATTTTAAAGATTGTATCTTTATTGATAGTACAGGACTGGGGGTTTTAGTTACCACCTATAAAAAATGTGCTGAGTTAAAGGGAAACATTAAACTTTACTCACTAAATCCTGATGTAATGAAAGTATTTAAATTGACAAGATTAGATAAGGTGTTCGAAATACATTAAAAAGTAAGGCCAATACAGATATAAACTGTATTGGCCTTACTTAGTTAATTATTATCTTTAACAAAGTGCAATCATCCTTTAATCCATCTACATTAGATACCATATCCCTTACGTAATTTTTCAAAACTTCATTGGAAGCGTTAGAAAATTTCTCTCTTAAAAGGATATCATCAAATAAAAAATCTAAACCATCAGTATAAAAATAAAAAGTATCTCCTGTTTTAAAGTGAACGAGTTCTTCTTGAAAAATACTGTCCTCAAACATTCCAAGAAAGGCACCAGGTACTGTTCTTATTTGACTATTAGAATTTTCAGTTATAAGAAGAAATTGACCTATTCCACCACCTACCACTTTTGCAATGTTCTTTTGAAAATCTAAACTAAAACAAGACACAGCAATATAGGTTTCATTTAAATAATTGCCTACTTTAAAATTAAGATCTTGAACGATCTTTAATGGGTCTTGACAGTTTAAAAGCACTTCATGAAATAAAACATTTAAAGCAGATACATTTAAAGCAGCAGTAATTCCCTTTCCGCATACATCAATTAATATTCCAATAACTAAACTGTCGTTGACTTTATGAATATGATAGAAATCTCCACTAACAGTTCTTGCAGCCACATAGGTTGATTCTACACGCATTTTATCCTCTAAGGGAAAAAAGTTTTGCAGGGACTGTCTCTGAAGCAGGGCTGCTTTTTTAAGTTCAGTCTTTTTGTCAGTTATATTATGCAATATTGTTTGAAGTGCAGGTTTCCCATTATAGTTAAAAAACTTTGATGTTGCCTCTATATTTATAACTGTTTTATCGTATCTAATCATTTCGTAGTCAAAAGATGCACTCTGACTTTCCTTATTTGTAATTTGGGAATATCTTTTTTTGAAAATTTCATGATAAATAGGAGAAATATAATTTAGGATTGGTTGTCCTAAAATAGTAGTGGAGTCTACACCATAAAGTTTTAAAGCTTCATCATTAGCTAAAACCACTTTTCCTTCGCAGATAATGATAATTGCTTGTGGAGAAAGATCAACAATTCTTCGATACTTTTCTTCACTCTCTTTGAGTAAATTTTCTAGTACCTTTTTTTCAGTGATATCTCTTAGTTGTTCTACCACAAGAATTACTTTTCCGTTTTCATCAAGAATAGGATTAGAGCAGCAATCCATATATCTATTAAGTTCAGGAATATATTTTTCTAATCTGACAATATTTTTAGATATTATACACTTTGCTGTAGCACAAAGATTACACCTTGAGCGCCTACAAAGCATTTCATAACACTTTTTACCATTAGTTTCTTCTGGCGTTTTATTATAAAATTCATAACCAGCTTCATTATAGAACATAATTGTATTATCTGGTGTATACACACCTATAATATCAGTTATACCTCTTAAAACATCTTGTAAAACTTTTAGGTAATACCGTAATTTTTCGTTGTCTTCAGTTTTCTCGGTGTTATTATCTATTATTGATGGGTATATAAAATTTAAGTTTTGGTTTTCTAGCATATGATTCCCTCCAGAATTTAAAACATAATTGTAAAAGTATATTAATACTTTTATTGTACTTCTATATGTTTTTACAGTCAAATTCAAGATGTAAAGAAAGAGGGTTTCTTAATCATATCTATATTTTAGTTTAAAGCATTGGCTATTTTTTTTCTTTATAAACGATATCAATGGCTAAACCAGCGGCTAGCAATAACATGATTTTATCATTAGAAAATTCTTCTTCGTTTAAGGCGATAACATAATTATCTGCTGAAGTGAATAGTTCTTTTCCTAATCCTGCCCACTTTTTTGTAACAGTTCCAATGGTTTTACCCTGTTGCAAAAAGTTAAAGTTCCAACCTTTCCAATCTCCTTTAATTTCAGCTACTTCATTTTCATTTGAGTCAAAAACCCAAAAACCCCCACCAATAGTTAATATTTTACCTTTAAAATATCCCTTATATTCTCCTTTGCCATCGTATACACTCACCTTTGAACGGATAAAAGTAAATGGTTTCTTTATTGTAAACGCAATGGAATTACTTTCAGTATCATAGATGTTTACTGTATTTGGTAACATTGCCTTACTTATAAGAAATCTCATAAAATGAATAAAACCACCAGGTTCTTCCTTAGCAAGTCCAATTTGAGAATTAGTAATTGGATCAAAAATATCATATTTTCCTGATAATTTCATAAATTGTACTTGTTCTTTAATAAAATAAGTGTTTTTATCTAGTAACATAACTTTATTCCCCCTAAAAAAATAATATTGGTATTATATTTACTCTATTCTACGTGGAATAAAAAAAACCTTTATATAGTTAAGATTTACTTCTTTTATTAGGATTAACATGAATAATATGGTATATTAGAATTATTTAACAACTTTAAGTGATTTTTTAAAACTAAGGGGTAGATTTAAATTATGATAGCATTAATTTCCGCCTTTACTTTAGGAGTACTATTAATTAGTATCATTTGCCTAGATATTAATAAAAAGATTAGTTGTAATAAAAAGGGTTTTAGTGGGTTTTATGATGTTTATTCCAATTATAAATATTTTTATAATGCTATATGTTTGTTATATTGTAAATATTGAATATGACCATGAGTGTTATAAGGTAATTAACAATAATGCACGTGTAGATTCACAGGTATGTAAAACAAAGTATCCATTTGTGTTTGTTCATGGTTGTGGCTTTCGAGATTTAAAATACATTAATTATTTGACATTGCCTGTAATATACCCGATAGACTTTATAAGGCTATTGCAAGATTATCTGATAATCATTATAAATTTTGGCGAGATAGAAATCCTGATTTTCACAATGCAAGTAGACAATTTTCAACCTATCACAGTAAAAAGTTTAATGAAGAAGTAAAAGATGTAGAGTCGGTGTACTATCAAAGTTATGTAACAGTAATAAAGAATATATTTAGTGATTATGTAGTGGCAATTCCTTATATATTGGTTAGGTTAGCTGAGGGTGAGAATTATGGGTTAGTAGCGGTTGATTCTGCCAAATGGTGAGAATTTAAAGGGGTACTCCAAAATAAATATAGGCGTGGAATCTCCCATGGAGATATTATAGACTTACGAAGAGATGATTACAAAGGCTTTGATGTAATAGAAAAATATGTAGAGATTGTATCAGAGCTTAAAGGGAAAGGCTTTTAGTTAATTATGGAGCTTTAAGCAAAAGAGGTATGTATTCCGTATCATTGTGTAAAAGGAGAAACTAAAGATATGAAGGATGAATTAAGAAAGAAGACGTTACATGATATTAATGGCATCTTCACCCCTTATCCTATTGATAAAACAATTCACGAATTATTTGAGGCACAAGTTGACCAAACACCTGATAATATTGCTCTAGTGCAACAGGATCAACAAATAACCTATAAAAAATTAGATGAACAAGCTAACCAACTTGCTCACTATTTATTAAGCCAATACGATAATAATGGGGAAGAAATTGTGGCAATTCTTCAAGAACAATCAATGAATATGATAGTTAGTATCTTAGGCGTTTTAAAGGCAGGTTTTGCATTTTTGACTATAAATCCCCTATTACCAGAAGAAAGTCAAAAACATATGCTTAAGGAAGCTTGTTCATCTGTAATTATTTCAACAAAAAGTCATATTCGTCTTTTAAACAGACTTCAATGGGAATGTGAAAATATAAAAACTTTTATTTGTCTTGATAGTAATGATGTTTATGGTGAAGAAGAAGAAAATTTTAATCCTCTAATGGATAAAAAATTGTGGGATTATGTTGGTGAAGAATCAGAAGATTCAGCAGGTAGGGGAGGATGGAAAAGCAGTTTCACTGGTGAGTTATTTACAAGTGAAGAGTTAATCGAATGTAGCAGTAATGTATTAACAAAACTAAGACCTTACATAAATAAAGAGACTAGAATCCTTGAAATAGGTTGCTCCTCAGGGATCACAATGTTTACTATTGCACCTCTAGTTAAATTCTATCATGGCACTGACTTATCAGATGTTATTCTTGAAGAAACCAGAAAGCAGGCTGCGGAAGAAGGACATTCAAATATTTACTTACAGACATTGGCAGCTGACGAAATGGACAAGTTATCAGAAAAAGATTTTGATATTATTATTTTTAATAGTGTAATTCAAGCTTTCCATGGTCACAATTATTTTCGCCAGGTTATGGCAAAAGCTACAAAGCTGCTTAAAGAAAAGGGAATAATTTTTATGGGAGACATAATGGATCAGAATTTAAAAAATCCTATGATTAGTGCCTTAAAGGATTTCGAGAAAGAACATGAAAATTCAAGATATGTAACAAAAACCGACTTTTCAAATGAACTATTTTTAAGCTCAGAGTTTTTTCAAGACCTTTTAATAGAACAAAGAGAATTAAAAACTTGTGTGGTTTCCAGAAAGAATTACTCAATTAAAAATGAATTAACTGAATATCGTTATGACGTTATCATAGAAGTTGACAAAAAAAATCCTGATATAAATAAGAAGCAAAAAGTAAGACTACAACATGGATTACAGGAAATAAGAAAGTTCCCTACTGACAGGGTAATAGCTAAGGTGAAAAGCGATAATCTTGCCTATGTAATTTTCACATCAGGTTCAACAGGTAAACCCAAAGGCGTAATGGTTGAGCATAGAACTTTAGTGAATATGTGTTTTTGGTATAATAGCTGTCATCATATAACCGCTGAGGATAGAAGTTCTAATTTTGCTAATTGTGGATTTGATGCCTCACTTATTGAGATTTTTCCTATATTAATAAAGGGAGCTTCTATATATATCCTTAATTCTGAAACAAAGTCTGATTTAAATAAATTGAATAAATATTTTGAAGATAATAGAATAACTATTTGCTACCTACCAACTCAATATTGTGAGCAGTTTATGGAAATTGAGAATAACTCCCTGCGTATTGTAAATACAGGTGGAGAAAAGTTGAAAAAGTTTACTAGAAGAAAATATACTCTAGTGGATAATTACGGGCCCACTGAATGTACTGTGGTTTCATCCTATTTTATAGTGGATAAACAGTCTAGAAACATTCCAATTGGGAAACCTATATACAATACACGGATATATATTTTAGACGAGGACAAACAAATATTACCGCCTGGAAAAGCTGGAGAATTATATATAGCAGGAGCTGGGCTAGCACGAGGATATCTTAACAGGCCTGAACTAACTAGGGAAAAGTTCATAGCAGACCCCTTCAATTTCGGTGAGAGAATGTATCGTACGGGAGATATAGGTCGATGGAGTTTAGGGGGTAACCTTGAATTTCTTGGTAGAATTGATAATCAAGTTAAGATTAGAGGGTATAGGATAGAACTTGGAGAAATAGAAAGTCGGATACTAGAACATAGGGATATGGTAGAGTGCGTAGTAACAGTGCATACTGACGGTTGTGGCGAAAATGCTTTATATGCATATATTGTTGTTAAGAAATCTACGCCAATATCTGAAATAAAGGGTTATTTGGCTAAAGAAATTCCTCCATATATGATACCTACCCATTTTTATGTGCTTGAAGCAATGCCACTGACATCAAATGGAAAAATAGATAAGAAGGCTCTGCCTCTTCCTATTGATACTCTTTATAATGTAAAAGAATTTTCAGAACCCTCCAACGACTATGAAAAAAGATTAGCCGAAATCTGGGGAGAAGTTCTTTGTGTATCAAACATAGGCACCAATGATGATTTCTTTGATATTGGTGGACACTCCCTGAAAGTATTAAAGGTAGCTAATCAAATAAATAAGGAATTTAATGTAGAGCTTTCTGCTGCTGAGTTATTTAAAGCAAGGACAATACAGGAACAAGGTGAATTAATAAAGGAAAGCAAAAGTAAGAAGTTTTACCCTATTATTTCCGTAGAAAAAAAAGAATACTACACTGTATCACCTTCACAAAAGAGAATATTTGTAATACAACATATGGAAGTTGAAAACACAGCATATAATATCCCTTTTCTATTCTCTATGAAAGGTGAAATAAGTAAAGAAAAGTTAAGGGTTGCATTTCATAAAGTTATAACTAAGCATGAAATAATGAGAACAGATTTCCATATGATAAATGAAACTGTGGTACAAAGAGTAAAGGATGAACTCCATATAAATATTGAATATGAAGAATTAAAGAATGAGAATGTAGATAAATTAATTGAGGAGTTTGTAAGACCCTTTGATTTAAGCATTGCTCCTTTATTTAGAGTTAAATTGGTAAAGCTTAATAAAGAAGAATGTTTACTGTTGATAGATATTCATCACATTATTTTGGACGGTTCATCTATGGAGATATTATGGGAGGAGTTTTCTAAAGCCTATAATGAGGAGGATATGGGACAACTTAAAATTCAATATAAAGATTTCTCGGAGTGGCAGTTAAGCAAATCACACCAGGAAAGTTTGAGAGAGCAAAGTAAATACTGGTTAGAACAATTTAGTGGTGAGATACCTATTTTAAAACTTCCGTTGGATAGTGAAAGACCTGAAATTCAAAGTTTTCAGGGGGAGGTTTTTACTTTTAGTATAAATAGTGAAATCACCAGTATGCTTAAGGAGCTAGCTAGAAGTTATGATGTATCAATGAATATGTTATTGCTTGCGGTTTACAAAGTCATGCTGTCAAAATACAGTCATGAGGAAGATATTATTGTAGGTACTCCGGTATATGGTCGTAATCATTCAGATCTGAAAAATCTTATAGGAATGTTTGCAAGCACTCTGGCTTTAAGAAGTTATCCACATAGCTCTAAAAGTTTTAGTCACTATCTAATAGAGATAAAACAAATTCTTCTTAAGGCACTTGACAATCAAGATTTCCCCTTCGAACAATTGGTGGAAAAACTAAATGTGACCCGTGATATCCGCCGTAACCCTTTATTTGATACCATGTTTGTCATGCAGAAATTTACTTCAGAGAGTTTGGTTTTAAAGAATATTATCATAAAAAGATTAAATCCAAAGCTGACAAAATCAAGATTTGACATGACCTGGTTTGCAGAATTAAAGGACGACACTATTACAATTAATATTGAATATTGTACAAAACTTTATAAAAAGGATTCAATAACAAGAACTGCTGGTCATTTCCTTAAAATAATTGACCAGATTACCAAGGATCCAAACATACTTATATCTAAAATAGCACTTATAACTGAAGTGGAAAAGCTACAGATCTTAAATGAATTTAATTATACAAGGAAATATTCTAATGAGAACAAGTTACTTTGTGAAGTCTTTCAAAAGGTTGTTGAAGAAAATAAGAAAAAAATAGCCCTATCTTTTAATAGTATAAACATGAGTTATGAGGAGTTGAACCGACGGGCAAACAAGCTAGCCTCATATTTAAGAAAAAAGGGTGTTAAGAGAGATACGGTAGTGGCGTTAGTTGCCACAAGATCCTTTGAGATGATTATTGGTGTTTTGGGAATAATTAAAGCAGGGGGCGCCTGTCTACCCATTAATCCTGAATATCCTCAGGAATATATTGATGAAATATTGGAAGACAGCAAGGTAAAAATCCTAATAAGACATTTAAAAGAGGAAAGTAATAAATTAAGTTTTCAATCAGAAAAATTTTTAGTTGTTGATATGAAGGATACATTAATAGAGTTAGAAAAGGATTCTAACTTAAAGTCAATAAATGAATCATGGGACATGCTATACATTATATATACCTCTGGTACCTCTGGAAAACCAAAAGGTGTGATAATTGAAAATAAAACCTTTATAAATCTAATTAATTACCAACAAAATGAAACAGATATAGACTTCCAAGCTGTACTACAATTTGCTGCTATAACTTTTGATGTTTCTTTCCAGGAAATATTCTCCTGTCTGTTATCCGGTGGGAAACTATTATTAATTTCAGAAGGGGACAGAACTAACATTTTAAGGTTATTTAATGAAATACAGAAGGAAAAGATTAGAACGTTATTTTTACCTCCCGCTTTAATACAGTTATTGTTCAATGAAAAGGAATATATAGAAGGTTTTCCAAGCAGTGTGAAACACATTATTTCAGCTGGTGAACAACTTCTTGTGCCAGCAAGTTTAAAGGAATTTATAAAGAAAAATAAAATTTTTCTTTATAACCATTACGGCCCAAGTGAAACCCATGTTGTTACAACTTTAGAATTGGATCCAACAAAATCTATAGCTAATAAGCCATCTATAGGGAAAGCAATTGCTAATAGATCAATATATATTCTGGGAAAGAATAATGAACTTCTACCTATAGGAGTAGCAGGTGAATTATGTATCGGTGGGGAAGGGTTAGCGGGAGGTTATCTTCATGAACCAGCCCTGACAAAAACTAAATTTCAAAAGGATCCATTTAAAGAAGAAGGCCTAATGTATCGAAGTAATGATTTAGCACGTTGGCTTTTTGATGGTTCTATTGAGTTTCTAGGTCGCATTGATGATCAAATAAAAATAAGAGGATATCGTATAGAACCTGCAGCAATAGAAAGGATATTATTAAATTATTATGGAATAAGAAAAGTAATTGTTATGTCTTTTGAAGAGAAAAATAATAAATATTTATGCGCATATATCTTAGCTAACGTTTCTCTAAACCCCAGTGATTTAAAGGGTTACTTATTAAAACAATTACCTGCTTATATGGTTCCAACTCACTTTGTTATCCTGAAAGAGTTTCCATTTAACTTAAATGGTAAAATTGAAAGAAAAAGATTACCTCACCCAATGGATATGAAAGAAAGCAAGTCCCAAGATACAATGAGTAGTATGGAAAAAAGAATAACGGAGATCTGGAAGGAAGTATTAGAACTTGAGGATATAGGCCTTAATGATGATTTTTTTGAATTAGGGGGACAATCGTTAAGGGCAATTATGTTGATGCTAAGACTAAAAAAAGTATTCA
The DNA here is from genome assembly GCA_014380625.1 of Clostridiaceae bacterium. GTDB lineage: Bacteria > Bacillota > Clostridia > Clostridiales > Clostridiaceae > JACMJL01. The sequence continues at coordinate 19,707 of JACMJL010000123.1, read as the reverse complement.
ACAAAGATCTTCCCGGTTCAATAGTATTTAAGTATTCTACTGTTAAGAAATTAGCACTATTTCTGGAAACTGATTTAAATAACACGGTGTTCACTCATTTAGTTGAAATAACCCAGCATGGAGGCAATAATAAGATTTTCTGCATTCATCCTGCACCAGGTACTGTTATTTGTTATTATAACTTAGCAAAATATCTAAAACCTGAGTGGTCTGTATATGCATTTCAGGCCAAAGGGCTTGAGAAAGGTCAAGTTCCACATGCCACTATAGAAGAAATGGCAACTGCTTATATTAAAGAAATGAAAAAGATACAAATAAAAGGGCCCTATATTTTATTAGGGTGGAGTGTAGGTGGTCGTATTGCTTATGAAATAGCTCAGCAATTAAGTAGGCAAGGGGACGAAATGGAGTTTCTTGCAATGCTTGATACTGACCCGGATTTTATTACAAAAGTTAATAGTAAACCAAGAGCTTTACCCTTATTTATCTATGGTATGTTAGCAATGTTTACCCATGGCAAAATAATCTATAAAAATCTCAATATAACCTCTCTTGGCCTTAAAAATCTATGGAGAAGGCTAACAATGTGGGTAACCTTGATTAGAGCTGTAAAGAAATATAGACCCTTGAATTATAAAGGGAATGGGAAAATTCTTCTTTTTCAAACTAAGGAAGGGGCAAGAATTCAGTCAAGATTAAAAGTTAAATCAAGAAGTATTAATAGTTTTATTGAGGATTTAGAAGTGGTTTCTGTAAAGGGAAGGCATTTGGAAATGCTAAGTGAACCTAATATTAGGGATATATTAAGTAATTTAAAACCATATTTAGACCAATATATAAAGAATTAAATTTTGTGACATCTGTCAGGCTGAAAACACATAACTTTTATGTTATAATAAGAAATGATTTACAGAAAATGTATTAGCATATGTAATGATATATTTAATTTTTCTGAGAAATTATCATAGAAAGAGGGGATTTTATGAAAAGATTAACAACGGGGAGTTTAGTTCTTATAATTTGCTTTACTGTTCTACTATGTTTTGGTATGAGGGCAGAAGCAGCTACAAGTAATAAAATTAATGTGAAGGTTGAGTTGGGGTTTAATAATAATTATAAAATCGGATATTCAGCGCCGATAAACATGACAATTGATAATAAGTATAAAGATATACAAGGGGAAGTAGAGATAAGGGTGCCTAGCTCCTCTGGTAAGTATGTAAGTTACGTAAAGCAATTAAGCATGCAGAAGGATTCTCAAAAGAGTATCACGATAAATGTTCCCATTGGTGGAAATCGTATAAATTACAAAGTATTAATTCGTAATGGCAAGGATATAGTTTATCAGGATGAGATAAAAATTGATAATACTGCTAATAATGTTACTGAATTTATTGGAATACTAAGTGAAGATAAAGATAGTTTAACCTATATTAATTTAGTACCTTCCCCAAAAGGAATGTCCGTTTTAACCAAGCCTATTATGCTTAATGAGAAAAATTTCCCGGAGGATTTTTTAGTTTTAAAGAATTTTAGCATACTGGTAGTTAATAATTTTGATACTACCAAATTAAATAAAACTCAATATGAAGTAATAAAACAGTGGGTTAAGGATGGTGGAACCCTACTTATAGGAACAGGAAGTAATCATGCTAAGACCTTAGGTGCCTTTAAGGATGATTTTATTAAAGGAAGTATCGGTAAGGTTACAACTGTAAATACTTCAAAAATAAACAACTTAGCAACCAATGGTGATAACAATAGCAAGGTAAATATGGATGTTTTAGATATGAATATTGAAAATAGTAAGACAAATATGGTGGATGTGGGCGTGAATCTAGTACAGAGTTTAAGTATAGGAAAAGGAGTGGTTGGAGTAGTTGCTTTTGACTTGGGGCAGTCTCCCTTCGTTGGATGGAATAATAATTCTCAATTTGCACAAAGGCTACTAGAAATTATAAATCCTAAACTAATAGATTTAAATCAAGGAATGAATAAAGGATTAGAGCAAAACACCTATATGCTTAGAGATATAATGAATCAGTTTTCAGAACTCGGTTCTGCAAAAACTTCTAATTTCTACATAATAATCTTTATATACATATTAGTGGTAGCACCTTTAAGTTATATTGTACTTAAGAAACTTGATAAACGTGAATTAATGTGGATTACGGTACCTGTTATTGCAATTATCTTTGGCTTTATAGTGTTTGTTTCAGGTGCAGGTGGAAGAATCAACAAAGTCACAGCTAATGTAGTCTCAACAATTTACATAGACAAAGATGGTAATTCAGGAGTTTCTACCTATGGAGGCATATTTACTCCTAAAAAAATGAAATTAAAGGTTCAAAGTAAAGAAGGTAAAAAGCTCTTCAACATCTCTGAGCCTAATTATGGAGATCCTTCACAGTCTACAACTAATGCAGATTTAGAAGCTAAGGTATATACCGATGGTAATGGAGGAATAGAATACTATAATACTAGTATCCTACAAAATGCAGTAGTACAAATCCAACAGCAAAATTTAGCTTTAGGGAAGATAGCTGCTGAAATAAAAATCAAAGAAAATGGCTTCACGGGTGAAGTTAAAAATTCTACTAAATTGGCTTTAGAAGATTGTTATATATTAACCCCTAGTGAATATTACAAAATTGGAGACCTTAAGGTTGGGGAAAGTAAGACATTGACCGCCAAAAGTGGAACCTATCAAGGAAATATTAATGAATTTGCTAATCAGATTTTTATGAATAACGGAAATTATAATACTTCTGGCATGACTCAATCAAATGATAATCTTCAAAAGATGTTCATGTTCAACTTAATGTTCAACCAAAATAATGCGACAGTTGATGGAATAACCTTTGTTGGATTTTCCAAAACTGCTATAGAAGCTCCCCTTATAATTAACAACGGAGCCGAGGCTGTAAAGAATGAAAGAAATATATTAGTTATGCCTTTAACCGTTAGTTTTAAGGAAGGAAATAATGTAAACTATCCATTGGGTTTTGTGCCTTATGAAATAGTTCCAGGAAGTACCCTTCAATATGAGATTTATAGTAAAAGATTTAATGGCAATGGTATTGTTGAAATAGAATATTCTATTGATAAAGAAGCCAATATAGAAACAATAGATATTGAATTGGATAAATTATCCTATAAAGGGGTAGACCCCATTGTTAAAATTTATAATATTACAAATAATAGTTATGAGGAAATTAAAAACAAAAAAATAACAGGAGATGTCTTGAAAAAATACCTTGATAAGAACAATAAATTTAAGATAAATCTTCAAGTAACTAATGGCGACTCTGCTATACCTAAAGTATCTGCAAATGGGAAGGTGAAGTAATGTTAAAGATTGAAAATTTGTGTAAAAACTATGGAGCTTTTCAGGCGGTTAATAACCTATCACTTCATATTCCTAAAGGTGAAATCTTTGGATTTGTTGGTCCTAATGGCGCAGGCAAAACCACCACTATGAAGATAGTATGTGGACTTTTAACCGCAACCTCAGGAAAGGTATTTATCGATAATATTGATGTATCAAACAATTTAAGAACCCTTAAAAGTAGAATTGGATATATGCCAGATTTTTTTGGAGTATATGATGATTTAAAGGTTATGGAGTATTTAGAATTTTACGCATCCATATATAATATAAAGGGCAAGGAAAGAGAAAAAGTATGTAAGGATCTTTTAGAGTTAGTAGATTTAAGTGATAAAAAAGATGTCTACGTGGATACCCTCTCAAGAGGTATGAAGCAGAGACTTTGTCTTGCAAGGAGTTTGGTTCACAATCCGGATTTATTGGTACTTGATGAACCTGCATCAGGAATGGACCCAAGAGCCAGAGTTGAGATGAAGGAAATATTAAGAACACTTAAATCTATGGGGAAAACTATATTAGTTAGTTCCCATATACTTCCTGAACTTGCAGAACTTTGCACAATCATCGGAATTATTGAAAAGGGACATATTTTAATGAGTGGCACAGTTGATGAAATAGTTCAAAAGGTTTATCACTCTCAGAGAATCAGGATAAAAGTTTTGAATAAATTAGAGGAAGCTGTGAGAATACTTAAAGAATACCCAGATGTTGTAGAAGTAAATACTGCTGGAGAAAATACCATAGAAGCTAATTTCAAAGGAGACGATGCTTTTATGAGTGCACTTTTAATGCGTTTAGTTCAGAACAATATTCCGGTAATTTCCTTTAATGCTCTAGATGGGAATCTAGAGGACATATTTATGAAGGTAACTGCCACCATGGAGGCGTCAATATGAAGATAAGTAAAGAGAATTTTAGAATAAATCCAGTTTTATTAAAAGAACTTAAAGTTAAGATGAGAGGGTGGAGGGCAGTATTTCTCATTGGTATCTACAATCTTGTTCTTGGATTAATAACAATTTTTATGATGAAGATTAGTATGGCAGGTTCTATGGGAAGAATAGAATCAAGGAGTATTTTTAGTACCTATATATTTATGGTAATAGTGCAATATTGTCTTATTGGGTTAATAGCACCTGCCTTAACAGCTGGATCTATATCTGGAGAACGTGAAAAACAAACCCTAGATATACTTATGTCTACCACCTTGAGGCAAGGATCTATAATAGCAGGAAAGTTATTTGCTTCTCTTAGTCATATAATACTGTTGGTGATTTCCTCTATTCCAATATTTTCAATAATATTCCTTTATGGGATTATAGGGGTTAAAGAGTTGGCCCAGGTATTTCTATACTATATAATCTCAGCTATAACTTTAGGTAGTATAGGGTTATTCTTTTCTACATATATAAAGAAAAGTACTGCAGCCAATGTACTTTCCTATGCGGTAGTAATGTTTTTAGTGTTTGGAACTCTATTAATAACCTTATTTTATGTTCAATTAGTTGTAGTACCAAAACTTAACATTAGCCATACTCCCTACAATGAAACCTTTTGGTTAATGTATTTGAATCCTATCTCAGGATTAGCCTCCCTTCTCTCAACCCAATTAGGACAAGGAATGGGGTCTTTTCTTCCAGGACTCTATATATCTGGAAAACAAAGTGGGCTATTAGTGTGGCATATAAATTCTATGATTAATATAGCGATTTCTGCTATTTTATTATGGCTAAGTGCTTTAAAGTTAAACCCTGCAAGGAGGAAGCTATTTAAGAGGAAATAAAATTAGAATTAAACACATCATGGAGACCTTAGTATAGTTTGGCTACAGCTACCTTCGCTGTAGCAAGTACCTCTAATGCTGGCTCGTTTAAAAAATCCTACCCATCTTAATCCCACCTCCTGTGGGTAAGATGGCTGGGCCCCGTCCTTGGGGCCCAATTACGGATTTTTTAAGTCGCCAGCATAAGAGTTACTAAGTTTCGCTCAAAGTATCTTTCGCCAAACTATACTAATGTCACTAAGAAAGTCTTTAAGACCAATTATATTGATATTGAACTAATGGTGAATATATCTTAATAAAGAAATTTAGTTTAAATGGCTGAGAATTACAAATAACTCTAGGAGGTGAATATATTGAAAAATTCCTATAAAGAAATTTACTCTATTTTGAAAAGAATAAGGCGAAGATTTATATTAAAGAATATTATTTTCAATGTTATTATAGGAATTTCTGTAGCCCTAGTTATAGGTATAACTATGATTATTGCTTCTAGGTTGATACCCATATATAAGGTGTATGATAAGGCAATTTATATTACAGTTACGGCTATTGCTCTTTCATTTTTATATTCTATAATAATTAAACCTAATTTAAAAAACATCGCTTCAAAGGTGGATGTTTTTGAATTGAAGGAAAGAATATCAACATCTCTTGAAATAGAAAAAGAAGACTCTCCTTATAAAGAACTTTTAGTTAAGGACGCCTTAAGCAATCTAAAAGAATTAAATTATAAAAAGAATATCCCTTTAATTCCCAAAAGAAATAGGATTATTGTTTTAAGCTTTCTAATTGTTATTATATTAGCAACAACTCTATTACCGGACCCACTTAAGGACATAGCTGAAAAAAACCATAATTTAAAGGTTTATAAAAATGAGCAGGTTAAAAGGGTTGAGGTGGCTGTAGAAAAGATTAAAGAAACGAAGAAACTTGATGCAGAGCAGAAAAAAGACCTACTAGCCAAACTTCAAGAGTTGAAGACAGAATTAAAATCTGCTAAGGAGATTAAAGAAGCAGAAAAAGCAGTAGATAAAACTGCTGAAAAATTGGAGTTAAAGAAGAATGAGCAGCTGGTAAAGGATGTTAAAAACTTAGAAGCAAAGTTTGGTGAAAATAGTACAACAAAGGCTTTAGCAGAGGCTATTAAAAAAAGCGATGTTAAAGAGGTAAAAAAGGAATTAGATAAGTTGAAAAAGGACAGTAAAACAATGGATGGGGATGCTAAAGCGAAGCTGAAGGACAGTCTAACAAAAGCTTCAGCATCTACGGATAATAAGACCTTACAGGCGCAATTGGATAGTTTAAATAATGCTCTTGCTAGTGGGGATGAAAGTGCTATAAATAGTAGCGTGGATAGTATATCTGCATCAATTGAAAGTGGAATGAGTAATGAATCTATGAATAAAGCTGTGGCACAACTTCAACAAAATATTCAGGGACAGCCTCAGAATGGTGGCGGTAGTCAACAAGCCCAAGGGCAGGGGGCTGGACAAGGACAAGGACAAGGCTCCGGGCAAGGATCGGGATCAGGTCAGGGACAAGGGCAAGGCTCCGGACAAGGCCAAGGTCAGGGCGCTGGAGGTAGTGGTGCAGGAAATGGAAGTGGTAATGGTGATGGGGGAGTAACAGACTATTCTGGTGGTGGTATTGCTAATAAGCAGCCCAGTGCAGGCACTGAAAAACAATATGAAAAGGTATATACCCCAAGTAACTTAGGCGGAACAAATACAGCCTCGGGGCTAACTGGAAAAAAGAATGGGAACTCAGCAGGAAGTGAAAGTACTATAACTGAAGACTATAATGCAGAATTAGGAACCCTAATACCCTATGATCAAGTAATAGGTCAATATAATGATAAAGCTATGGAAAGCCTTAATGACAATGAAATACCTGATGGTATGAAGGATGTTATAAAAGGATATTTCTCTTCTCTTCAGCAGTGAACATAACGGTACTTTTATAGAAAAAAGAGTGTAAAAGGAAAGGAAGTGAGAGTTTAGTGGGCTTACATAGTTGTTTACTAAACATAATTAATGGATGAAAAAGAAATAAAAAATATAATAGATAAAATTAAAGAAGTGGAACTTGAGATAGGTAAGGCTATTATAGGGCAAAAGGATATTATAAGGTTAGTACTAATAGCTATTTTCACCGGTGGAAATGTTCTCTTAGAGGGTGCCCCAGGACTTGGAAAAACCCAGTTAGTTAAAACCTTATCAAAGGTGTTAGATTTGTCCTTTTCAAGAATACAGTTTACCCCTGATCTAATGCCTGCGGATGTAGTGGGCACAAATATCATTGTTAAAAATGAACAAGGCAATAGTGCTTTTCAATTCCAAAGAGGTCCAATATTTACCCATCTTTTACTTGCAGATGAAATTAACAGGGCTACCCCTAAAACTCAGTCTGCATTACTTGAAGCTATGCAGGAACATACAGTTACTGTAGGCGTAAATACATACAGATTAGCAGAACCCTTTATGGTGCTAGCAACTCAAAATCCTCTTGAAAATGAGGGCACCTATCCCCTACCAGAGGCACAATTGGATAGATTTTTATTTAAGCTTATGATACCTTTTCCAAGCCTAGAAGAACTGAAGGGTATTATTGGCGTCACTGTAAATAATGAACCAACTGTGCTTAATAAAATAATTCATGGTGAGGATATATTAAAAATGAGAAAAATTTTAAAGGAAGTGCCAATGTCTAAGGCTGTTGAGGAGTACGCGCTTAAGGTAATAATGGCAACTCATGCAGACTTTAAGGAAGCACCAGAACTTACAAAAAAATATGTAAGATATGGTGCTAGTCCAAGGGCAGCTCAGGCTATTATAGCTACGGCAAGGGTAAGGGCAGTTATGGAAGGCAGATTCAATGTATCCTTTGATGATATAAAGTTTGTGGCTGTTTCTTCCTTAAGACATAGATTTTTCTTAAACTTTGATGCTATTGCAGATGGAGTAACTCCTGAAAAAATTATTGAAGAAATCTTGGAAAGTCAACTTAAAGATGCTTAGGAAAGTGATGTTATGAAGGAAAAAATATTTGATAAAGAATTTTTTAATAAGCTTGAAAGTATTTCTATAAAAGCTCGAATGTCCATGACTGATGGTGCCTCTGGTGGAAGAAAATCAAAGGCTAAAGGTAGCTCTGTAGAGTTTTCAGATTTTAGGGAGTATGCAGCAGGGGATGATTTTCGAAGGATAGATTGGAACGCTTATGGAAGGTTTGATAAGCTTTTTATTAAGCTTTATATGGAGGAGCGAGAAGCCCTTTTAAATATATTTGTGGATTGTAGTAAGTCCATGGATTTTGGTGATGATAATAAGGGTGAAATGGCCTTGAAAATAAGTGGAATACTTACCTATCTTGCTTTAAGCAATTTGGACAGAGTAAGTATTAATAAGATTCAGGGTAATACTTTGCTAAGTGGTTCCTCCTATATGGGTAAGAGTATGTTTCAAACTGCACTTCAATTTATGGAAGGTACGGAGTTTAAAGGTTCTACAATTTTAGCTGCTGCCATTAAAAAGAAGGAGTTGAAAAGCAGAGGGATTTCAGTTGTAATCTCTGACTTTTTCACCTCTGGGTCTGTGGAGGAGTTAATTAAATATCTTGCTTATAAGAAACAGCAAATTATACTAATACAAGTGCTTTCCGAAGAGGAATTAACACCTTTATTAGGGGGACAGGTACGACTTATTGATAGTGAAACTGGTGAAGATATTAATATTATAGTAACTCCCAAGCTATTAAAACTATACAACAGCAAGTTAAAAGCCATGTCAATAACTTTAAAAGAAGGGGTTAAAAAATACGGAGGAACCTTTATACAGGTTTCCGCTTCTGAATCTTTAGAAAAAGTTGTATTTGAGCAGTTTGTAAGGGAGGGAGTTATATGAAATTTTTCTCCACCAGTGCCTTATGGTTTCTACTTCTAATACCTATATTAATTATAATGTACTTATTGAAGCAAAAGTTTGAAGAAAGAGAAATCTCCAGTCTTTATTTATGGCAACAAGTATTAATGGATACAGAGGCAGCAACTCCTTTTCAGCGGCTAAGAAAAAATTTATTGTTTTTTCTGCAGCTTCTTGTACTTTTATTAATTATATTTTCCTTAGCAAATCCATTTATATTTTGGAAAAGCAAAAATTATGCCAATATAGTAATTGTCATAGATACCTCAGGAAGTATGAGTGCAATAGAGTCAAAAGAGACAAGACTTGAGGAGGGAAAGAAAAAAGCAGAAGCTACAGTAAACTCCTTAGTACCTGGAAGTAAAATTACTTTAATAACTTCAGGTAAAGATTCTAGGGTGGAGGTAAGCGGTTCTACTGATAAAAAAGATGTGATTAATAAAATAGAGGAAATAAAGCATACCAATAGTGAAGGGAATATTGAGGATACATACTCCTTAGTTAAAGCCATATGTAATCAGTATCAGAATTATAAGGTTATTTATTTTACGGATAAAGCAGTAAATATAAAGGATTTAAATGGTGAAGTAGTAAATGTGGCTACTGGAAGAAATAATGTAAGCCTAGAATACATAGCTCATACCCAAGCTGAAAAAGGTTTGAAGGTTATGTTTAGAGTAACAAATCATGGCAATGAGGACTGTAGTATTGAACTATGTCTCTATGGTGAAAGTAAACTTCTCGGATTAAAGGACGTAAATATGAAAAAAGGGGAAACTCAAACAATATATTTTGACAACGTAGCCGAAAATAATAGATATATTTATGGTGAGATATCTCAGAAGGATGCTTTAATGGAGGATAATACTATCTACTCTATAGTAAAGCAAAAGGACGCTAAAAAAATTCTCTTAGTAACCACCCAAAATGTTTTTTTGGAGAAGGCAATAACCACCCTAAAGGATGTAGAACTATTTAAAGCTACTAAGGTTGATGATATTAAAAATGATTTTGATTTATATATTTTTGATGGAACTACGCCTAAGAAACTTCCAGAGAAGGGAAGTATATTAATTATTAATCCAAATATGAGCAATGAACTTTTTAAGGTGGGAGAAGAGGTTACAGGGGGAAATGCTTCTGTAATTTCAAATGGAATAACTAAATATATGGGAAATAACAATTTTGTTATTTCAAAATTAAGAAACCTAGAAACACCCTTTTGGGGAAATGTACTTTTAAAGGTTGGGGAAAAGGAGGCCTCTTTCGCAGGAGAGCAGAAGGGACAGAAAGTTGGAGTAATAGGTTTTGATTTTCACAATACAGATCTGCCTTTGACCACAGAGTTCCCGATTTTCATTAATAATCTTATTTCCTACCTCATTGAGAGAGATACCCTTACTAATACACAATATAATTGTGGAGATAGCGTTGATATAATACCACTTCCTCAGACAGAAAAAATAAATGTAATTACTCCAGATAAAAATAAAATAGATATAAGCTCTAAATACCCAGTGAAGCCTTTTGAAGCCACCACTAAACCTGGAATATATGAAATAAAGCAAGTAATAGGTGAAAAGGAAGACAGCAAATTAATTGCAGTAAATTTTCCTTCTTCAGAAAGTGATATAAGGGTGGATAAGGGTATTACTAGTAAAACACAGGCTAACACTTTAAATAGGGGAGTAATAAGTTTTAATTATCTTTTATTAATATTTGCTTTACTATTTATAATTATTGAATGGTTAGTATATGTAAGAAGCTAAACAATATAGAGGAAGGAGGCATCTTATGGGTTTAAGTTTTACAAGACCATATTTATTGATTTTAATACCTTTACTTATTGCGTTGACAATTTATTCGGGAAAATGGTTAGTTCGGATTCCCCGAAATAAGAAAAGATGTATCCTGATATTACGAACTATAATATTAAGTTTAATTATCTTAAGTATTTGTGATACAAGTCTATACTGGAAAGTAGATACTACAACTACAATTTTTTTAATTGATGGCTCTGACTCAACCTTAACCAATAGAAATAATATGGAGAACTTTATTAATGAGGCTGTTAAAAATAAGGGTCCTAAAGATCAAATTGGTGTGATATCCTTTGGTGAAAATGCCCAAGTGGAAAGTTTCGTTAGTAAGGAAATTTTATTTTCAAAGGTTGAAGGGAAGATAAATGGAAACTATACTGACATAGAAAATGCCATAACTACTGCCTTATCTATCTTTCCTGATAATTCAAATAAGAGAATTGTTTTAATTTCTGATGGGGAAGAAAACTCTGGAACTGTAAGTAAAATAACCTCTTCCCTTGGGAAACAGGATATAGATTTTAAGTATTATAAAGTGGAAAAAAATATTGGTGAGGAAGTTGCTGTAGAGAATATTAGCGTGCCACAAAGATTAACCTTGGATGAGGAATTTAACCTAGTGGTAACAATAAATAGCACTACAGCACAAAGTGCAAATATAAACCTTTTTAATGGGAGAAGCAAGGTTTCAGAGCAGAAAGTTCAGCTACAAAAGGGAATAAATAAGTTTATGTTTAAGGATAAGGCTGATTCTGGAGGCTTTAGAAGTTATAAGGTAATGGTAGAACCAAGTACGGACAGTGAAATTAAGAATAATGAGGCTACTACCTTTACCAGTGTAGTAGCAAAACCTAGGGTTTTAGTTATAAAAGACAACAAGGGAGAAGCTGAAGAACTTATAAAAATGCTTAAAGCCTCCTCCATAGATTATACATTAATAGATGCAGCAGCAGCGCCAAGAACTTTGCAAGAGATGACAAGTTATAAATCTATAATAACCTGCAATGTTTCTGCAGATAATCTTAATGAGGGATTTTTAAATTCAATTGAAAGTTATGTAAAAGATTTTGGAGGAGGCCTTATAGCTACTGGAGGAGATAACTCCTTTGCCCTTGGAGGATACGCTAAAACTCCTCTTGAAAAGGTACTTCCTGTATACATGGATATGAGAGGAAAAAAAGAGATACCTAAAATGGCTATGGTGCTAATTATTGATAAATCTGGCAGTATGACTGAAGGTATAGCAGGCATAAGTAAGGTAGATATGGCGAAGGAAGCTGCAATAAGGAGTTTAGAATCCTTAAGGCAGGGTAAAGATGAACTTGGAGTATTGGCCTTTGATGGTGCTTATAGTTGGGCAGTTAAGGAGCAAGTTATAAATGATATTAAAGCTATTGAAGCTGATATTGGAACTATAAGGGCAGATGGGGGTACTAGTATAATTCCAGCACTTCAGGAAGGCTATAACGCTTTAAAGAAAAGTGATGCAAAGCTAAAGCATATTATTTTGCTAACAGATGGTCAAGCAGAGAAAACAGGGTATGATAGTTTAATAAAAGATATTAACAAAGATAATATAACAGTATCTACTGTAGCAGTGGGTAAAGACGCAGATAAACAGTTGCTAGAAACTATAGCACAACAGTGCGGTGGAAGATCATATTTAACTGATGAATATACTAATATTCCTAGGATATTTTCAAAGGAAACCTTTATGGCATCACGAAGTTATCTTAACAACCGAGAGTTTACACCTATAATTAGCAGTGAAAACAATATATTAAGTGGCGTTGCTGAAGCTGGTTTACCCTCATTGCTGGGTTACATTGGTGCTACGCAAAAGGAAACTGCAAGGGAAATTCTTAAGAGTGATGAGGATGACCCTATTTTAACAGTTTGGCAGTATGGCTTAGGAAAAACCGCTGCTTGGAATTCTGATATTTCAGGAAAATGGAGTGCGAATTATCTAAATTGGAATAAAAATTTAAAGCTATGGCAAAATCTTTTAAACTTTACCTTTGAAAATTATGATAATGAAAATGTTAGCATGGAGGTTACTGCGCAGGGCAACAAAGCTACCGTAGTTTTAAAGGATAAAAAGAATGAAAACCAACTTGACAGCAGTATAGTTATTGTAGCACCTTCAGGTGTAAGCACTGAAGAAAAACTTTCTGAAACAGCACCGGGTGAGTATACAGGTACAATTGATCTAAAGGAAACTGGAGTATACATGATAAATGGTAAGGAAGTAAAAAATGGTGAGATTCTAAATTCCGTTAACACAGGCTACGCAGTACAATATTCTCCTGAATATAAGATAAATATTAGTAGCACAAATTTAGATAAGCTTATAACTTATATTGGAGGAAAAAATATAAAAGCTCCAAATGAAGTCTTTGGAAATGAGCTAATACATAAAAAAGGGCAAAGAAATATAACTATATTTTTACTTTCCCTGGCATTAATACTTTTTATGTTTGATATAGCTTTAAGAAGATTAAATATAAGTATGTACAAATTAAAATCAATGCTTAAAAAAGTAAATTCAACTACTTCAGTTTTAACTTCTTCTTTAGCTAAAACTAAACTGAATAAAACTCCTAGTAACCGAGGGAAAATCAAGGTTTCAACCTATGAAGCACCTGAAAATGAAATTGTAGAGGAAGAGGTTCCTGCTACTGTTGCAACTACAACCCTTGAAACAGCAGCATCATCAACTATAAACTCATTAGACACTAGTCAATTATTGAAAAATAAGAGATTTAAGTAACCATGGGGACGGGGTTATTGACAATGTAAGATTATTTCTCTAATATACAAATCCTAGATGCTGGAACTTGATTTTGATTAATTACTATATTAGGTTATTAATTTATCAGAGATAAATCCACCCTATGAGTTAACTTAAATTCATAAGGTGGATTTTTTATTATTGTGGGCTATTGTTTTTGACAATTAATGTAAAATAGTGATATAATTACCTGGGATGTTCAATATAGAAATTTTATCTTATGACGCTAACATGTTGTGTAGTTATGAAGGTTACTTTTAAGAAGAGGGGGGGATAAAATGTTTCAGCGACTATGGTGCTTTTTAATAAATAATCTTTGGTGCCTTTTGTACCAAAAAGAATATAAAGAGTTTTTAAGTATAAAGGATATAGAAGAAGTGCAAAGGAAAAAATTACTTAATATTATTAGTAATAACAAAACTTGTGAATATGGAAAAACACACACCTTTGAAAATATAAAAACATTAGAGGAATTTCAGAGTAGTGTACCACTTACTGTGTATGAGGATTATAAAGAGTATATTGAAAAAATAAGAAATGGGGAGAAAAACATTCTCACCACAGAAAATATATTATTCCTTGAATTATATAGAGGTGATACTTCTGGCTCAATGCTTATACCATATACAAAGTCTCAGAAGGAAGATTTCCAAAAGGGAATTAAGTATTGGGTTTACGATTTATTTTCAAACTATAAGGGAATAAAATGGGGGAAAAGTTACTGGTCTGTAAGCCCAAGCAATTTACAATTTGAGGAGGATAGGTATTATTTTAGAGGCATAGAAAAGAAGCTATTCAATAGGATATTTGCCTTACCAGGTCAGATTGCTAAGGAAGAGAATATAGACACCTTTTACTACAAAAATGCCTTAGCTCTACTGAGTTGCAAAAATTTAACCTCTATATCGGTTTGGAATCCAACTTCTTTTATTCTACTACTAGAATATATGGTAAAGAATACAAATAGGTTAGTGGGTAATATTTATAGTAAAAATAAAAAAAGAAGTTTAGAAGTAATGGAATTTCTGGAAGAAAAGGCTTACAATAAATTATGGAAGAACTTAAAAGTCATTAGTTGTTGGAGTGATGGCAATGCTAAAGCCTATTTGGATAAATTAAAAATTATATTCCCTTCTGTCACCATACAACCTAAGGAGCTACATGCAACTGATGGTTTTATATCCTTTCCAATATCAGAGGAGCAAGGGGCAAGACTTAGTGTAAATTCTTATTTTTTTGAGTTTGAAGAAACCTATGATAGTAAAATATATCTTGCGCATGAACTGGAAAAGGACAAGGAATATGCCATTATCATAACTACTTCTGGCGGATTATACAGATATAAGTTAAAGGACTTAGTCATGGTTACTGGTTTTAGTGGTATTATTCCACTAATTAAATTCAAAAAAAAACAGGACAAGCCATTTAAGGCTACATACATATGAAAATAATTTCACCACTCCATTAAATTATTCATACAATGAATTGAGTAATTTAATGGAGTGATTTTTTTGCTATATGCACTAATTCTAGCAGGAGGTAAAGGTATAAGGTTGTACCCATTATCCAGGTCCGAAAATCCAAAGCAGTTTCTAAAGTTAATTAATGATAAAAGTTTTTTAAGAAACACTGTGGATAGAATTAAGCCATTAGTGAGTAAAGAGAATATTTTTGTTGTTACCAATGAGGAGTATTTAGATAAAATATATGAAGAGTTACCTGACATAAGTAAAAGTAATATATTTGTAGAACCTGCTAACAAGGAGACCGCGTACTATAGGATATAGGTCAAAATATTTCGAACTGAGATAGTTAATTCGACTTCTATTTAGAGCAATAGAAAAGGTAGAGACTCTTTTCTTTAGTCTCTACCTTTAGGGGTACATTTTCCTTCTTTTTTTATGCTGCGTTCTTTTTTCCCTTCTTCTTACCAATAACTAATATAAAAACTCCTAATCCAGTTACAGCTCCACCTAGGTATATTAGTAATGCCATATCAATAGAGGAACCTGTTTTAGGAAGAGTTGTAACATTAATTGAATTTGGTTTAACAGCCACTGTTGAAATTTTCCAATTGTTACTGTTTGTTGGAGAAATCGTCTTCTTATCTTGTACATATTTGAACATCATGTTTCTAACTTGACCATCATCTCCAAGAGTTTTTCCTGAATCATAGAAGGTTGCAGCTATAGTTGCCTGGCTTCCAGGTACAAATCCTGCGGCTACCATAAATCCACCACCACCATTGTATCTGTAATTGTTAATAGCCACCTTCAATGAGTCTGTATCTTTTACAAGTACACCATTTATTTTTAAGTTCTTTATTCTATTTTGGGTTATTACCTTTCCATTTGAATCAACTTTACAAGCTGGCTGCGTTAAATCAATGTCATAGGTTGCACCATATAGCTGGTCAAGGTTGTAATCAGCAATATTAAGTAATGAGTCCTTAACTATGGGGTCAGATGAATTTACTACTTGTTTATAGTATCTTACTGACCATTCAAGCCAATTTTTAAGCTGACTGCCAGTCATTTTTAGTCCAAATAAGTAGTTCTCATATACATAAATTCCCATGATATCTTGCCTTTTAACATCACCCTTTGGTACTTTTGCTGTAAGACTAAGTGGAGCTGCTATTGAAAGCTGCGTTCCTGCTGCATTGGCCTGAACTTTATTCACAAGCTCCATTATTGAGGACGGCTCAGTTAATTGTTTAGTTCCCTCAAAAACAGCTGTAGATTGTCCTATAACAGTCTTTGTATATGCCAGTGTTGCATCTTGATAGGGCTGTGCTAATGCAAGTATTGAAGGATCTGCAATACTATTAGCTGGTAAGGTAACATTAAAGGCTGTTACTCCCGTAAAACCTCCTTTAGCGTCTATATTTATATCTATTTGGCTGAAAACTCCATCACCATTCTTTGGTTGTACTACAGGCACAACCTTTCCATCTGGGTTTGTATACGTATAGGTTTTACCCGTATGTGTATGACCACAAAGAATTGCATCAATGCTTGATACCTTTTTTGCGACTTCATCAACCTGGTTCTCTGGAATTGTATCACTAGCACCTTTTATACCACTATGAATTGATGCAATTACCACATCTGCTCCAGCTGCTTTTATGATTGGAACCCATTTTTGTGCTTCAAGTACTAAGTCATTAAAATGTAAGTCTGCATAATGAGCTGGATCTTCCCAGTTTGGTATGGTTTTGGTTGTAAGTCCAAGTATTGCTACCTTAATTGTCTTACCATTAACAATAAAGGATTTAATAATATATGGTTTAACAAAACCTGCACCGTTAGATTTATAAGTATTAGCTGATAATACTGCAATATTCTCTTTAGTAGCATCACCAATAATTCTGTTTAGTGTAGCTAGTCCGTAATTGAATTCATGATTACCAAGGGTCCAAGTATCATATTTCATGGCTCCCATTACCTTCATCATAGGATATTCTGAGGTTGTGTTAATCTTGTTATAATAATATGCTAAAGGAGTTCCTTGAATTGTATCTCCGTTATCAATTAACATTGTGTTTGGATTAGTTGCTCTTACACTTTCAACATATGTAGAAACCTTGGCAAGTCCTATATTTGCTGCAAGTCCTGTATTGTAATCCAATGGGAATATTGCACCATGTAGGTCTGAGGTTCCTATTACTGATATTTTTGCATCAGTTGTTGCTCCTACTTTAACCACATCTGTAGCATTATCAACTGCTAGTTCTAAGCTAGTACTATAACGAGTTACTGCAGCAGTTACATCAGCAGTATCTCCCACTACTAACCCAGCTATAACTGGCATTGCAAATACATTTATACTTCCTGTGGAATCTTGTGCCATAGAGGCACCTGCATTGTCTATGCTTGTGAAAGTTACATTTTTAACCTTAATTAACTGTCCCTGCAATGTATCGCTAATAGAGCCCACAGTAACCTCTTTAGGTATAACTTGATTACCACTGCTTAAGGTCACTACCCCAGCGGCAGAAGTTGGGGTTATTTCTAGCAATCCATTATATACTGATAAGTTTCCAGTTACTGTGACTTTGTCTCCTTTATGGGCGGTAAATGTAGTTCCAGCCGTATTATATATACAAATTCCTGCTGTATCATCTTGCATAAATACATTTTTACCGCTTACTGCAGAAACTACCCCTGTAAGTATAACTGCTGTTTTAGCTGTAGTTCTAGCTTCTGATATTGACATGGCTATAGGAGCTACAACAGCCATTTGATTGTCTACTCTGTTATTCATTACAACTGTTATTTTTTTATTAAACTTAACATTGTCTGTCAAGGCGTCTCTGACGGTATAATGAGAATCTACTAAACTACGTACTATTGAGGGAACTAAAAATCCTGTAAAAGTGTCTCCTCCAGTAGCAACAAAATCCGGCGCGTTTACTTTAAGAATATCTTCATCTTTTACAATTGTGTCGTTGCTTTCTCTAATTATTCTAAGTACTCTTTGCCCTAATACTTCAGCGGTTTTAATGCTTCCATCTGCATTTAACACTGAAGGAACATAGGATGGTTTGGAGGAATCGTAGACGAATTTAACTCCAGAGATTTGTATTCCTTTACCATTAGTTTGAACAGCTTGTTCAAAAATGAATTTAAGTTGGGCACCTGTCATAGTTGTTGTGCAAATTGTATTATCAAAAGGCATAATATTAAATATAGTTCCAACGGTAATATCTCCTGCTGGAATTGGACTTAATCTAATTCCACCATTGTTCACCATACCTACATCAGCAGGTGACTTGGAATAATTCTTTACAACATCAGCCATCCAATTTCCAAGTTGGGATTCTCCGTAGGGTGAGTCTAATTGTCCACTTGTGTACGCTTGTGTATCATTACCAATAACTACATTAAATATTGGTAACAAAGTTGCGCTAGCCTCATCCACAATGGTCTTACAAGTAGGGTCTGTAGGCGATGAAGTTGTTATTGTAAGTGCATTCCAATTTGAACCTTTAGGTGAGAAACTAACTATCTTATTTGTAGAGTCTACTGTGATTTTTAAATTGATAAAACCTTTACCTGTAGAAGCAGCATTTAAAGTAGGAACATCTTTACTGTCAGCATCCTTGTTTACAACATCTCCACTAGTATGTGTATGTCCACCAAACACTGCATCTACTCCATGTAATTTGTTAACTATTGTATCAAGGGAAGCACCACCATCATGTACATCAGCTAATACTATATCAGCTAATTTATCATCTCTGATTTGCTTTGCAACTGTATTAATTTCTGTAGCTGGATCTCTAAAATCAAAAGGAGCCACTAAAGCTGGCATAATTATAGTTGGAGCATCTTTAAGTATAGCTCCAATAACAGCTATCCTAACACCATCTTTAGTAATTATTTTATAGGGTGCATAGGGCCTATTATTTGTTCCTGTCTTATACATGTTGGCACAAACTATTGAATAACCTGCACCTACCATAGTTTCATTGTTAATTACATCAAGTCCCCAATCAAATTCATGATTACCTAGGGTTGTAACTTCCATGCCTAGGTTGCTCATTACCTTTTGAACTGGCACTCCACGTAACACATTAGAAACTGGCGTCCCTTGATATAAATCTCCTCCGCCAATTATTAAGGTTCTATCTGGGTTTGAAGCTTTTACTTCTTTAACAACTTTTGCAAGTGCTGCACCTACTGGTTTTGTATTAGTAGAGTCTAAAAGTTGTCCATGAAAGTCTGTTATTTCTATTATGTTAAAGGTTTTATTTGCAGGTGGTGCTTTAGCATTAACAGTGACTATGCATAAGGAGGTTTTAACTCCATCTTCAGTTATTACCGTTATATTGGCAGTTCCCTCTGCAACAGCTGTTATGACTCCATTTACTACTGTTGCTACAGTCGTTTTATCTGAGGTCCATCTAAGATTTTTATTTGTAGAAAGTGCTGGAGCTACTGTAGCCGTTAAAGATGATGTTTGCCCAACAGCTAAGTCTAAGGTTGTTTTGTCTAAGGTCA
>JACMJL010000122.1 GCA_014380625.1 Clostridiaceae bacterium | reverse complement strand
TTAAAAAATGAAATATCAATATTTAGTTTGCTATCAAAAATTAAAGAAATAGGAGGGATTTATAAATATAGGGCTATATTAAATGAAAATGGTAAATTAACAAATTGCTATATAATTTTTTCTGGAGTATAATAGCTTGGTAGTATATTTAATATACTACATATTGTGTTTGGGGGGTATTGTTAATGCTACATGTTGTGAAAAGAGATGGCAGAGAAGCTCAGTTTAATTCTGTAAAGATTACTAATGCCATAAAAGGTGCTGCGGATGAAATAGGTGTAATCCTAAAGGAAAGTGAAGTTATTGCGCTGACACAAAAATCAATAAAAGCAATAGAGGATTTAAATACTGAAAAAATTTCGGTAGAAGAAATCCAAAACATTGTTGAAAGAGTGTTATTAACCAATGAATGTAATGGAATTGGTAGTGCGTATTCCAATTATAGAAGAGAAAGAACAAAGGTTAGAGAAATTAAATCCGATTTAATGAAGGCTATAGAGTTAATTGGAGTAGAAACCGATAGAGATAATGCTAATGTTGGCAATAATTTTAGTTCTAAATTATTAAGAATAGCAAGTGAATCGAACAAGTGGCACAATTTAGCTATGATGCCTAAATATTTAGCTAAGGCGCATGAAAATGGTGATATATATTACCATGATTTAGATAGTTACAATTTAACAATAAATTGTTTACATATACCAACAAAAGAAGTTTTGCAAAGGGGCTTTAATACAGGTTACGGTGGAATTAGACCTCCAAAAAGAATAGAATCAGCTTGTGAATTATCTTGTATTTTACTTCAAGCTACTCAAAACGATATGTTTGGAGGTCAGAGCCATCCTGACTTTGATAATGATATGGGGGAGTTTGTAGAACCAACAAGAGTTCAAATTAAAAGTGAACTAGAGGAAATTGGAATTGAAAAAGATAAAATTGATTCCATTGTTGAAAAGAGATTAAGAAAAGCTATGGAACAATCAATGCAAGGCATAGTCTACAATTTAAACACTATGCATTCAAGGGCAGGCTCCCAAGTTCCTTTTTCATCTATAAATATAGGTATACCACAAAATTCGGATGCAGCATTGGTATGTGAAATATTTTTACAAGAGTATGAAAAAGGGTTAGGTAAGGGCGAGCAACCAATATTCCCTAACATTATATTTAGAGTTAAATCAGGCGTTAATAGAGAAACTAGTGATCCATATCATTACTTGTTTAGGCTTGCTTGTAAAGTTGCAAGTAAGAGGATGAATCCGACTTTTATGAACTTAGATGCAGATTTTAATAAAGCATATTATGATCAAGGCATATTACCAGCAACCATGGGTTGTAGAACTTATGTATGTTCTAACATTAATGGTGAACCTGGAACTAAAGGAAGAGGAAATATATCTCCTGCAACAATAAATTTACCTAGAATTGGATTAATAGCTAAAGGGGATGTAGAAAAGTTCTTTTTACTATTAGATAATAGATTAGAAATGGCTCATGAAGCCTTAATGCATAGATATGACGTACTTAAAAAGCTAAGGGTAAAGGATTTGCCTTTTGTAGCTGGACAAGGCTTGATGAAGGGTTCAGAAAATTTGTTGGCAGATGATTCCATTGAACCTATTTTAAAGCAAGGATCTTGGGGTATTGGATTTATAGGGCTTGCGGAAACCTTAGTGGCGCTGGTAGGAAAACATCATGCTGAAGATGCGGTAGCAAGAGAATTAGGAGAAAAGATAATTTTACATTTAAGAGCCTTTACTGATAGGAAAACACAGGAGGACAGATTGAACTGGAGCACCTACGCTACGCCTGCAGAAGGCTTAAGTGGGAGATTTATTCTTCAAGATCAGAAAATATTCGGTATAATTCCAGGTGTTACTGATAAAGACTATTATACCAATGGATTTCATGTTCCTGTAGGGTATGCGATATCAATAAAAGATAAAATAGGAATAGAAGCTCCTTTCCATAAGATGTGTAACGCTGGGCATATAAGTTATATTGAGTTAGATGATTATCCTAACGAAGATGTAATATTAGATATATTAGATTATGCATATAAGAATACAAACATAAGTTATATAGGAATTAATTTTCACATAAGGTATTGCAAAGAATGTGGAACCTATTTGTATAATGGAGAACACAAATGCTTTAAATGTGGTAATCTAGATATACAAGGTATTTCCAGAGTAACAGGATATTTAAGTCTTGATGAAAGATTTGGTTCTGGAAAGGTAGCAGAAAGAGCAGATAGATTATCTCAGGATAATAGAAAAAATATCTATGGAAGATAATAAATAATTAAAAAGGGTCCATCTCAAAATAAAATTATTTTGAGATGGACCCTTTTCTTGTATTTATATAAAAATATATCTATATCACTAAGTATTAAAGTATAATAAAAAGAGTAGAAAAAAGAAAAATAGTAAGGAAGATGATATTGATGGATGATAAGGATTTTGTAAGGCTATCGGGAGTTGCATATGAAAGTTTAGTGAATGGTCCTGGAATAAGAAGAGTACTTTTTTCACAAGGTTGCCTGCATGATTGCAAAAGTTGTTTTAATATTAATACTCATTCATTTGATGGTGGTAAACTTGAAAATATGGATGAACTAATAGAGGATATAAGAAAAAATCCAATGATAAAAGGTGTTACCTTTTCAGGCGGAGATCCTTTAGAACAGGCAGATAAGTTTGCTTATATTGCTGAAAAGATAAAAGCTATGGGACTTAATACTTGGTGTTATACAGGCTATACCTTTGAATATGTATTAAAATCCAAATATGAAAGACGTGGGTGGGAGGCTTTATTAAAATATATAGATGTAATGGTGGATGGTAAATTTGATGAAGATAAAAAGAATGAACGTTTAAAATATAGAGGTTCAAGTAATCAAAGGATTATTGATGTTCAGGAAAGTATAAATACTGAAAGCGTAAAGATATTAAATTATGATGAGTAATTAAGACAAAATCACAATAAATACTAGTAGAAGGTGTTAAAGAGTCTTTCAATAGCCAATGGAATGTTAAATTCCATCAAGTATCTCGCACTAATTATTTGTTGAAAGATATAGAAACATAGTATATAATTTACTTGTATTTATTAGGAGGTGTCAAATGTTTAAAAAATTTAAGTTTTTATTAGGATTTTTGTTTTGTACATTTATACTTATACATTCTAATACTGAAGCTAAAGCTTTTAAAGGTCCTGTTAAAGCCCCCTCTAATTTTGATTACATATCAAAGCTTTTAGAAAAACAAAAGCAAAATTTGCTAACTAGTTCAGTAAAGGGACTTATTGCTGCAGAAACAAGCGCAACAACAAATGGGGTAATAAATACAACTAGTAAAATTATTAAAAATCCTGATGCCGATTTCAGCTCTACTATTGATATTCAAGATCTGGCGAGTACAGCAAAACTCTACAATGTTAAAAATACTGCTAGTGCATTCAATTCTAAATTTGATTTCAATGATGATGGAATAATAGACATTTATGATTTAGTACTACAATCAAAGCACTTGGGGAGTTCAATAAATACCACAAGTCTTAATATGGAGACATATGTAGGAGACACATTTAATATGCCAAGCAGTTTAGAGGTATCAATTTCTGATGGATATTTAACTAATATAAGAAGCAGTTGGACAAGCACCTCTGTAAATACATCAGCTGCAGCATCTTTTAATATAAACGGTAAATTAACAGACTATAATAAGAGTGTTATTGGAGAAGTGAAAGTAACTAATAGAGCTCAAAGCTTTAATTCAATTAATTTTGGTCTCACAACAATTTATAATAACAAGATTTATTACAGCAATCCAGCTAACAACTTCTGTTTGAGTAGATGTAATATAGATGGTAGTTATGTAGTTAAAATTTGCAATGATGAAGCCTTTTATATAAATGTAATCAGCGATTGGATATACTACGTAAATGGGTCAGATAATAATGCAATATATAAAATCAAAATCGATGGAACCGGAAGAACAAAGGTAGTTAGTGACAATGCAGAATTTATGAATGTTTCAGATGGCTGGATTTATTATTCAAACGGCTCTGATTATTATACCATTTATAAAGCCAAGCTTGATGGAAGTCAGAGGATAAAACTTAATGATTTAACCAGTTTATATAGTTACTTATATGGCAATGAAATATACTTTTGTGATTATTCCACTTATTCTGACGGTACAGTATATGGAAATTTATGCTCAATAAAGAAAGATGGGACAGGATATCAGGATATAGCCTATACAAAGATGGGACCAAATGTGAGAATTGGAAATCAAATTTATTTCTTAGATGAATCTGGGTTTTTGCTTTATACGAAACTTGATGATAAATCAAACCAATGGAGTATTAATGGCGCCAGTAATAGATATACGAGCATTAATTCTGATGGAAAATATTTATATGCATCAACAGATAAGAATATATATAAGTATGATCCAATTGAATATTCGTTTCCAAATCCACAGGTTAATACCGGCGGATATATGATAAATATCTTTGGAGAAAACATATTTGTATGTAGTGAAGATGAGGGCACATATATGATGCAGGCATCATTACAAACAATGAGCCCAACTATATTTGGTATAGATAGTATTATTAAAAAATTAAATCCTTCTACAGATAAGGTTTATCAATATGATAATTATTTATATCTCAATAATTTCCCCGCAGAACGTCTAGATGGAACTATATTCCCAATAGGTGTTTCCTGGGATAATAAAAATGTGGAAACAACTAATCTAGGAAGCTATGCTCTGATGGGGACAATTCAAGGGTTTGGTTCTAAGGCGTTACTTACTGTAAACGTCGTGGATAGGGGGAATTCAAATCAAAATCTATATAACTTTAATCATTTTGCTCAAAAGGGAGAATGGAGTTATTTTACAAGTCCATCCGACAGTAAGTTATACAAAGTTAAGAATGATGGTAGCCCAAGAATTAAGCTAAGTGACGATTGTGCTTTTTCAATAAATGTAATTGGAAATGATATTTATTACATAAATAGGGATGATGATTATATATACAAAATAAAGAGTGATGGGACCTCTAGAACTAAGATATATCCTCAGAATCATTATTCCAAAATTATAACTGACGGTAACAAGATATATGTACAAAAATTTGATGGGATTTATTCAATTGATATGGATGGATCAAATCCTAAGAAAATTACTGATGCGGTTAATAACTCTATTATTGATGGAGGCATGGCATTAGTAGGGAAATATATTGTATATTCTGACAAGGGAATATATGCAGCTTCACTTGATGGATACTTCAATAAATGTTTACTTCCGCTTACCGATAATGTTTTACTTATGACAGATGGACGATACTTTTTTTGGCAGTTATGGCCATCAAATGTTGTACATAGATTCGATATTGTAACTGGTGAACAAAAGGAACTAAATATCAATTCACTAGGATTAGGTACATTATACAATAATAAACTTTACTATAAAAAAGAGGATGGCACATATGAATGCGATATCAATGGTTTAAATCCTAAGAGAATATTAAATACTCAAAATTATATCATGTACAGCACTCAAACCGGATTGTACTTAGAAGATGAGTATAATACTAAAAAAATATACTCTTGTGGTTATGATGGTGAAAATCTTACGGAATTTGGGGGCGAAACACAGTAAAATTATGTGGCGCCACAATCTGTTTTTATCACTCAATGTCGGTGAATAACAAGGTTTTTAAATTATAAGCTAGTCCATAAAACTCCATACAAGGGCTCATTTAAGCTAACGTTAACAGCGTAAGGTTAGTATAAGGTATTGTAGAATATTAACTAGCAATGTATAATATTATAATTATGATATATAAAGCTTAAATCAAATTATAAGGTTGTGATATGATATGGAAGTAGAAGTATGTGGTGCCTGTGAGGTCCATCAAGAATGTGTAACCTGTGTTAGAGATAATATGCTTGAAGTTCTAGCTTTTCAAGAAATGTCAGAAATATTTAAGGTTTTTGGAGATCCAACAAGATTAAAAATACTATATGCTTTATTAATAAAAGAATTATGTGTTTGTGATATAGCTGAGGTACTTGGAATGTCACAATCCTCAATATCACATCAACTTAGAGTTTTAAAAGGGGCAAGGCTCGTTAAATACAGGAAGGAAGGTAAATCAGTTTATTATTCCTTAGACGATGAACATGTAAAAGAGATATTTAATGCGGGGCTTGAGCATGTGGAGCATAAATAGAGAAGGGATTTATATGGGTTAAGAGGTATTCTCCAATATACAAAATCTCATGGCGGGATGCTGATATTGGAGAATTACTCTCTAATTTATAATGTAGGATTTAAGATCTTAACAACATTTATATTTGTAAGTTTCTCATTAAAGGATAACGTATTAGAGTTAACTCTATCCCCACTTTTCATTTTAGATAGGAAGTTCTCCAAACCATCAATAGGAAAGTTTAAATATTGAGTTTTATAGTGCATTGGAATTACTACATGGCTTTTTAGTTGTTTACAAACTTGAGACGCTTCTCCGCCATCGATAGTATAATTTCCGCCAACCGGTACAAAAAGTATATCTATAACACCTAAGGTATCAATCACATCTTTTGTAAGAAGATGTCCTAGATCACCTAAGTGACAAAGTTTGTAGCCATCCATTTCAAAGGCATAGATTGTATTATCACCTCTTTTCATACCCTCTGTTGTATCGTGATAAGAATGTATTCCACTTATGGGAATATCGCATAGATTAAAGAAACCGATTTTATCTAAAATCTCAGGATTACCTTGTACTTCTGCTACATAGTCATGATCTGCATGATGATGGCTAATGGTAATCACATCCGCTCTTCCTTTATAAGAAGGGTATCCAACACTTTCTTCGTAGGGGTCTGTTAAAAGCAGTCTGCCCTTTGAATCTTTTATTAAAAATGAAGAATGACCTAAATATGTAATTTCCATAAAAACACTTCCTTATTATTATTTTTAATATTATATCCTTAAATATGAAAAAACATCCTATAATCCTATTACCAAGTTATTCTTAGAGGAAATTTGAGATTTGCATAGAATATAAACTATATAGAAATAATAATTACTCAAAAGGGGAGAACTTTATTTGGAAACAAGAAAATCAAATTTATTTTTTTTAGTTATTATAATTATATTAATTTTAGGTCAATTATTTTTACCATTTTTATTTATGTTAGCCAACGTGCCGCAATTTCTTTGGTCTACCTATATAGAATTTGGAGTATTGTTTATTCCTGCTATTTTATACCTAGTTATTTCAAAGAAATCTATTAAAGAGACCTTAAGACTTAATCCGATAGGTATTAAGAGTATTTTAATGATAATTGTTATAGGAATAATTGCACAACCTCTAATGATGTTTTTAGGAACATTATCTCAGTTATTTTTTCATAACCAAGTTACAGATGCATTAAATGAGCTGAATTCACTAGGCTATTTTGCAATGATAGCTATGGTTGCTCTTACACCTGCAATTTGTGAAGAAACAGTAATGAGAGGAGTAGTATTATCGGGATATAGAAAGGTGGATATAAAAAAGGCAGCTTTGATGAATGGTTTTTTATTTGGATTATTTCATTTAGGACCTCAACAATTTCTATACGCATTTGCTCTTGGGGTAGTGTTTGTATATTTAGTAGAGATAACTAATTCTATATATGCATCCATGTTATGTCACTTTATTGTTAATGGGCTACAGGTTACACTCTCATGGGGAGTATTTAAATTTGGACCTAAAACTATTGAAAAAACCACTGAATTTGCTGATATGCCAATAAGTACAATTATATCCACCTTAGCTGTTTTATTTATTGTAGCGGCTCTATTTACACCTTTGTTAGTACTAGTTGTTAAGGAACTTGACATTGAAAATGGAGGTAGGTTAAAAAAGCGCAAAGAAGCAATAGCATCAGCTAGAGATGAATCCATAGGAAATAAGGTTATGAATTGGCCAGTTTATGTTACCATCGCATTATATTTTTCATTCCTTGCTTTAGTTAATGCCATAACTAGAGGGAGGGTGTAGATAATTGGTTAAGTTAAAATCACTAATCATCTACTTGCCATTAACTTTGTTTCACCCTATAATAATTATTAAGCAAATAATTTATATATGGGAGAATTGAGAACTTATGAAAATGATTTTTTTTGATACGGAAACAACAGGATTAAAGCCAGGAAGTATATGCCAATTAAGCTATATCATTGTTGATACAGATATAAAGCCTACACAAACTATAGGTAAA
This sequence comes from Clostridiaceae bacterium, assembly GCA_014380625.1. Taxonomy (GTDB): domain Bacteria; phylum Bacillota; class Clostridia; order Clostridiales; family Clostridiaceae; genus JACMJL01. The sequence continues at coordinate 14,678 of JACMJL010000122.1, read as the reverse complement.
AATATTTTCTTTGCTGTAGAATATATAGAACCGTCTGCAGAAGAGGTACATGGCTTTAGTGTAGAGGCTTTGTATGAATTAAGTAATGGACAATACTTTGAAGATCGATTAGAAGAACTTTTGGAGGATTTTCAGACAGCAGATATTTTTATTGGTCACAACATTAAATTTGATTTGAAATTTTTAGCCTATGAGTTAGAGGGGTGTGGAGAAGTTTTTAATCCTAAAAATACCTTTTGCACAATGAACTACTATAAAAATATTTGCAAGCTTCCAGGCAACCGTGGGGATTATAAAATGCCTAAGCTTCAGGAAGCCATTAAGTTTCTTAATATTAGTGAATCGGATATAGATTTATTAAGCAAAAAATATTTTGTTGAAACAGGTAACTTTCACGATGCTCGATTTGATACTACCGCTACCTATTTACTGGTTACAGAAGGAATTAAAAAAGGATATATCCCTAGAAATTATTTTTCTAAGATTGTGGAAAAAGCATAATATTAAGGGACTATCTCAAAATGATTAATTATTTTGAGATAGTCCCTTCTATGTTCTATATTGCCTTCAACACCTCAAGTAAATAGTCCCAAGTATTCTTTACTGAAGAAATACTCATGTGCTCATCAGGGGTGTGAACATCGTAAAGATTTGGCCCAAAGGATATCATGTCTATTTCTCCAAACTTTTCTTTGAATAGCCCACATTCTACTCCCGCATGAATTGCAACAATTTCAGGTTCTACTCTATACATTTTCTTATAAACATCTTGGAAAACATTTCTAAGCTTTGAGGTTGCATCATACTGCCAGTCAGGATAATCTGATTGAGTTTCTATATTTGCGCCCAATGCCTCAGAAATAACTTTAGAAGTAACTAAAATATCCTCTTTTAAACTTTTAACTGAACTTCTCACAGCACTATGATACTCAACGAACTCCTTCGTGGTTGTTACAACTCCCAAGTTAGTTGAACTTTGAACAAGATCAGGTATTTCCATACTCATAGTTTGAATTCCATTAGGTAAAGTTACCAATAAATCTATAGCCTTTCTTGTGGTATCCTTAGAAAATACTTTTTCGAATTTTTCCTCTAAAACCTCCATCTCTAGGTGGATTTCAGAATCTGAAACCTTAAATTCATTTTTAAAGATTATATTCCATTTCTCTAAGGTCTCCTTAAGAATCTCTAATTGTTCTGAAGTTATCATTATTATGGCATCCATTTCACGAGGTATGGCATTGCTTTTTGAACCACCCATCAAAGATACTAAATTGAATTCAAAAGTGGAAGCTGAATCTTTTAATAAACGACTCATTACCTTATTTGAATTGCCTTTCCCTTTACTTATATCCATTCCTGAATGGCCACCTTTTAGTCCTCTTACTTTAAGAAGACAAGGAATTTGACCCTCTTCTGATTTTTCCCAAGTTATAGGAAGTGAGGTAGTAGCTCTTACTCCACCAGCACAACTTACTAGAAGTTTACCTTCTTCTTCTGAATCAAGGTTAATCAGTAGTCTTCCCTGAATATTTTTAGCATCGAGTCCCATAGCACCACCCATACCGGTTTCTTCTTCAGTGGTAATAAGTACTTCTAGGGCTGGATGCGGGATATCCGTTGCTGCTAAAAGAGCTAAGGACATAGCAATTGCGATACCATTATCAGCTCCTAGAGTTGTTCCAGTGGCATAAATCATATCCTCTTTTATGTGTAGTTTAATTGGATCTTTCAGAAAGTCATGAACTGTATCACCATTTTTCTCACAAACCATATCCATGTGACCTTGTAAAATTACTATTGGTGAACTTTCATAACCTGAGGAAGCTGGTTTTTTTATAATAACATTTAGGTTAGAATCTTGAATAACCTTAAGGTTATGGGTCTTAGCAAAGGATACTAGGTAATCACTAATTCCTTTTTCATTTGCTGATCCTCTAGGTATTCTACTTATCTCTTCAAAATACTTAAATACATTCACAGGGTTTAAATCCTTTAATATGTTTTCCATAATCTTCATCCCTTCTTTAAAACATGTCTTATGTTTATATTCTATAATTATATATTATAACATAAGGCTAGGATATTTGTATTAAGGCATAAGCTACGGTATAGAGCTAAAGCCAATTACCGTAGCCTAATAAAATAATTCCTAAGTTTTAATGTAGGAATTTCCATCTAGAGGTATCAGAACCTGAAGGGGTGGATTTTGTGCTAGTAGTCCAATGGTATAAATAGTATAAATCTTATTAGGCATTAACCTTATATTAGGAACATGTAAGACTCTTTCATCGTTTTCTGATGAAGTAATATTAAATGTATGGATACCAGCCTTTATAGGGATGTAATCAGTGGTTTTTGTATATGCTACATTAGTAAAGATATTTCCTGTGACTGGTAGAGCAACATTTAAGTTTGGGGAGTTAGGTGAAAGCTGAGAAAATCGTACATAGGCTTCACCAGGTTTTCGAGTAAAGGTTGGTTCTAACACTGGTAACAAACTTATATTTGGTAAGGTACCAATAGCTGCAAGGGTAAGTATTGACTTTCCTTTAATATTTATATTAGTGTCAACAACTGGTTTTTCTCTTTGTCCTGTTGGAAATACCTTTATATTGTAGTTTCCCGGAGCAGTACGTAAGTAAACAGAGAATCCTCTATAGGGAAGATTGTGGATAGCTATTTTGTCATCAATATATACATCTATTGCAGGTGAGTTTGGCGAGGCATGAAATACACGCATATAAGAATAATTAGGGTGTTCTCTATAAAGAGAGGAATAATATGGAGCATAAGGACAATTGAACATAAAAGTTTCCCCTTAAAATATTATTACATTTCTAATATATGAAATTATTCAAAGTTTGTTACAATAAAATGAAATATTATTTTGATTTATTTGTACAATTAAGAGTACTACATAATAAATCTGAAATAAATATAAAAGTAGAGCTACAAGTTTAAATTGTAGCTCTACCTTTTATCAATTTCAATTCTATCTTCTCCAGGTAAGGCATATTTTAAATACACCAAATCTGAAATTTCAGTTCGCTTTGATTCTTTAATTGTTACTATAATCTTATAGGATAAGTATAGTATTAAAAAAAACATTCCAATGGCAATAAAGTATAAAATTTTAAGAAAAGATGAGGGTATATACTGTAATAAAAAATTGTTGATGGACTGAGCTAATTGGTGCATAAAATTATCTCCCTTCTAATAAGTTAAAGGTTATTATTAGTATACCCAATTTAAAAGAAAATAATTACAGGTTATGTGATAATAAAAAATAAATATGTAAAAAATACCTTTAGTCTTTAAATCAAATATAATAAAAATCTATTTCGATAAAAAGCAATGATTAATTATTGATAAACAATAATTAATTGTTGTTTTTTCTTTATAATAGTAGTATTATTAGATTGTTAGTAAATAGAGGGAAGGAGATAGGAACATGAAAGATAACAAGTATAAGTCTATGGCTCAATTTATGAAAGTAGTATTAACCTTATTAATAATTTTTGGAGGTATTTTATGCTGTTACATAATAGGAGCTACAATATTTTCAGAAGAACAAACTAATAAAGATTTGAATTTTTTCATTAATTGTTTTCTTTTTATAATAGGGGGCTCTTCGCTATTGGTAATTCTATACAATCTAAAGAAGATATTGGATTCAGTTATAAAGGTTACGCCCTTTATTATGAATAATGTAATATGTTTAAATAGAATAGCAAAATGTTGTTTTATAATTTCAGGAACCTATATTTTAAATTTGATTTTTAATGATCAATATAGGAAGTTGAAGATAGTTTCACTAAACTTTGTTGGAGTTGATATTCACGCTGAGTTTATAATGTTCTTTTTTGCGGGATGTTTTATCTTAGTATTGGCCCAAGTATATAAACAGGCTGTGGAGGTCAAGGAAGAAAATGATTTTACAATATGATGGGGGAAAAAGTATGGGCATAATAGTAAATTTAGATGTAATGATGGCAAGACGAAAGATTTCCTTGAATGAACTTGCGGAAAAGGTGGGAATTACTAATACAAATCTATCTATATTAAAAACCGGAAAAGCAAAGGCAATAAGGTTTTCAACTTTAGAGGCTATCTGCAAAGAGTTGGATTGTCAACCGGGGGATATTTTGGAGTATAAATAGTAGATTTTCAATATAAGTGGAGAAAATAAAAATTGAATATTTAGGAGGTTAACTGTGGTTAATTTGATGCTAACTATATGTGGACTTATTGCAATATTAGTAATAATAGTTATTCCAATGGCTATACTTGCGTTAAACTTGTACAGATTGATTTATGCTTTTTTAAGAAAAGGTAAGGAAATAAAGAAAATTCTAGGAATTATTTTAGATGTTTACTCCACGACGGTTCTTCCCACATTGACTGTGCCGTCAATATTTAGGCTGAAGAGTGCAAGGGAAGCCATAATAATACATAACGGGGTTGAACCTAATATTCATGCAACTTTAGCATATGAACATATGTTGACAATAATTATTATCCTTATATTTAGCATCATATCATTCTGGGTACTAAAGATTTTTAGTTCGAAATTATCTCCTATACTTTATTTAATGTTTAGTAGCGGATTGTTATTAGAAATAGTGTTTATAATATTTTTCTTTATACAGGTTAAGAGTAGGTTTAATATTGAGCCTGTAATTATACCTGTCTATGGTTTTGCTAATCTACTCTTTCTATATTTATATTTATTAAAAGACAAGTTTGATGAATTTATATGTAGAGAAAAAGAGTTAAATAGAATTTATGAGAACAAGGTAATGATGAAATTATATGCTTTGTTAATTAAAGCAAACACTTTACCTATAATAATTATGTTCAGCATCTTTCCTATATTGATAATTTTACAGCTTATATCCATAGTTTTTGGTCAACAACCGGATAGTTTTATTAAGGTCTTCGTGGAAACAAGCGATTGGACCTTTTCCAAACTTAAAGCACCCCCACCTATCTATGTTCCAACAATACATGGACATTACTTGTGTACTGTGGCACTTAAAGGTCATAAGTCCTTAGTAAAACCTATTAGATATGGTGTTAGACAAGATAGGATAATTACAGTAAATCGACAATTATTAGTTGCCAATGCCTTTGAGAATATATTAGAGCAATATACGCCTAAGTTTCATAGAGTTATTAGAAAAATGTATGACAAATATGGGCTACCAATTTCCAAATATATTAATAGTGCTCTCACGGCAGATTTAATATACATTATTATGAAGCCATTAGAGTGGATATTCTTATTTTGTTTATACCTTATAGATAAAAATCCTGAAAATAGAATTACGGTTCAATATTTATCAAGGGATAATCAATTTACAAAAGTGAGATAATCAAAATTATTTCAGTAGTTTAGTATTTTAAATTTTATGGAGGCGATTTTATGAATGAATTAACAGAAGTTTCAGGTTTGGAGAATACTAATGATATTAAAACTAGTGAAAAGTTACTTAGCATAATTTTTGCGTTATGTATTGGAATTGTTTTTGACAAGTTTATAAAGGAAAAAGCTCTTGGAGTGTCATATTATATTTTCATTTTTTTATCTGTAAGTTTTTTTCTATGGTCCTTAAGAAAAACCATAAAACCCGAAGTTAACTTCGGTTGGCTTTTATTAATTCCCATCAACTTATTAGCTTTTAATTTTGCGTTTTATACAAATTCAATTTTCCAGGTTTTAAACTTTCTACTAATTCCATTATTAATGGTTACAAGCTCAATTCTAATTTCTAATAGAACTATTGTGTGGGATAAAATAACATTTATCCAAGAGCTAGTAATAAAAGCTTTAATTGATCCTCTTAAAAATATTGGTAGTCCCTTTAAGATACTTATAGAAGCTAGTGTAAAGAAGAATAAAAAGGGAATGAGCCCCATTCAAAAACAAATACTGCTAGGACTTTTAATTTCCTTACCCTTGTTATTTATAATAATGTTACTTTTAATTTCAGCAGACATGGTTTTTAGCTATTATGTTGGAAATATATCAAAAATTTTTGACAGTCCGAATCTAGACCAAATAATTTCTGATACTCTAGTTATTGCTACTATCGCTATATATTTATTTTGTTATGTATGGGCTTTTAGAAAAAGTGAAAAAAAAGAACAAAGGCAGGTTGTTGAAAGTGGTAGCTGGCAATCTGTAACCATTATAACCATACTTACTATGTTAAATATCCTATATACTCTATTTACAATTATTCAATTTTCTTATCTCTATAATGGGGTAGACGGAGGATTGCCAGCTGGATTTACCTTTGCAGAGTATGCACGTAGAGGGTTCTTTGAATTAGTAGCTGTTACCTTTGTGAATTTCATGATTTTAGTTGGTTGTTTTACTTTTATGAAGAAAGAAAATAGAAAACTGGGAGCAATAGCAAATGTAATGCTTACCTTATTAATACTATTTACAATAAATATGTTATGGTCTGCTCATTCAAGATTATCCCTTTATGAATTAACGTACGGTTTGACTTACTTAAGGGTTTTTGTGCATATTTTTATGGCGCTTTTATCTGTACTTTGTTTAATCGCCCTAGTTAATATATGGTATAGAAGGATACCCTTTATTAAGGTGGTGATAGCTGTTTCAATAATATGCTATACCTTGGTAAATTATATTAATATAGATAGGTTTATCATTAAAGAGAATATAGCTAATAAAAAGTTAGATATTTCATATTTGATAAGACTTTCTGATGAAGTGGTACCATATTTAATTGACCTGCAAAAAAATACTGAAATTAGTGATACGGATAAAATATTAATTAAAGAAAACTTATTACAAAGAAAAACAAAAATAAATAGACAGGACAAATGGTATGAGTTTAATTTTAGTAGGAATAATGCGAGAAAACTTTTGAAGGGGGTCCAATAGATAATTCTACGATAAAACAGTAAAGGGTTCTTTACGCAATTTATGATTACACTTTTAGGTGGATATTATTTCCATATGATGAGGTGGTAAGCATGTATATAATAAAGGGTAAGAACCCATTACTTAAATTATTAATGGTCTTAATAACATTACAACTGGCGCGAATGGCTATAAGTCAGGGGTTATACCTAATACACCTACTAACCGAAGTAGAATTAAGTATATTTGCATAACTATTTTAACGGCATTTTTAATTATTTCATCACCTTTTTTTACTAGGGACTTTTCAATTCAAGTTATTATACCGCTTATTTTTTCCACAATAGCTACACCAATCTTTGAGGAATTAATATTTAGAGGATATCTGTGGAATGAATTAGAAGTATATATTATCACCACTATTTTTTTTTGCACTATGGCACTTGGGATACATCTATACTATTTGGTTTAAAATGTCCTTAAGGGGTGAAGTCTCAGCATTGCCCTTTGTTATGTTTATGAAAGTAATTACAGGACTGTGATTTGGTATTATAATTGGATTGATACGTTATAAAACAAAGAATTGTTATGCAACAATGTTAATGCACAGTATTATGAATGTTTTTGGAAGATAGACTAAGTAAGATATCAATTCAGTGCAATAATATTAATTCCCCTCTTGATTGTTTTCGAAGACAATATTATAATAATATCAATAAGTTTAAATATTTTCAATATAATAGAAAAGGTTTTCTAAAAGAGCTGAGGAGGAATTGCAATGAAAAATGTACAAATTACTCAGGAAATTGAAAGATTACTTCAATTTTCTTTAAACCATAGGTTGATAGAAAAATTAGATGTTATTCAAAGCCGAAATGCACTCTTAGATTTATTACAAATAAGCGAGCCCTATGGTGAGAGTATTAGCCAAGAGACTTTAGAGAGTCCAGTGGTAATTTTAGAGAAATTATTAGATTATGCCAATGAAGTAGGTATTATTAAAGATAACACCTTAACCTCAAGAGATTTACTTGATGCTAAGATTATGGGACTTCTCATGCCAAGACAATCTGAAGTAGTGAGAGATTTTTTCTCAACCTATGAAAAGCAAGGACCTAAAAGAGCTACAGATGATTATTATGAGCTTTCAAAAGCATCTAACTATATACGAATGGACAGAATAGCTAAAAATTTGTATTGGCAAGCACCTACAGAATATGGTGATTTAGAGATCACTGTTAATTTATCAAAGCCTGAAAAGGACCCTAAGGAAATAGCAGCCTCTAAGCTTAGACCACAGTCTAATTATCCTAAGTGCCTTTTGTGTATAGAAAATGTAGGCTTTGCAGGACATGTAAATCATCCTGCGAGACAGAACCATAGAGTGATTCCAATTACTTTGGGCAAAGAACAATGGGATTTGCAGTATTCTCCTTATGTATATTACAATGAGCACTGTATTGTTTTTCATGAACAACATGTACCAATGAAAATATCTGAGAAAACTTTTATAAGATTATTTGATTTTGTAGAGCAGTTTCCACATTATTTTGTAGGTTCAAATGCGGACTTACCTATTGTTGGTGGTTCTATATTAAGCCATGAGCATTTTCAAGGTGGAAGGCATGCATTTCCTATGGAGAAAGCGGTAGTTGAAAGTGAATTTATCAATGAAAGCTATCAAAATGTGAAGGCTGGAATTGTAAAATGGCCCATGTCAGTAATTAGATTATCCTCTAATGATAAAGTAGAACTAATAAAACTTTCTATGGAGGTTCTTGAGAACTGGAAAGAATATAGTGATGAAGCAACTAATATCCGAGCATATTCTGATGAGGGTTTGGAAAAAATTCCACATAATACAATTACACCTATTGTAAGAAGAAATTCTAGTGGGGAGTTTGAAATTGATTTAGTACTTAGGAATAATAGAACAAGTAGTGAGAATCCAGACGGTATCTTTCATCCTCATAAAGAATTGCATCATATTAAAAAAGAAAATATAGGATTAATTGAGGTTATGGGCTTAGCAGTACTTCCTGCTAGACTTGAAACCGAACTTAAAGAAATAGAAAAAATCTTGATAGGAGATTTAAAGATTTTTGAAAAGACTCAAGAGGATACAAGTCACCCTTTAAATAAGCATTTAAATTGGATAAAAGAATTGATTAATAAATATGCTTTAGTTAAAGCAAATGAAATTCCAGAGATTTTACGAAAAGAAGTAGGCTTTAAATTCTTGCAAGTTCTCCTAGACTCAGGAGTTTATAAAAGAGACGAAGCAGGTGTTACAGGCTTTAATAAATTTATGAATAGCATAGGGTTTAAAAACTTAAAAGATAATAAATAATTGTATGGACGAATTATGGCTGTAGATGAAATTAAATTCATCACAGCCTTTTGATGTTGAAGTTTGTACCTCCATCTGTTTTACTGTACTTTACAACATCCAAAACATTGCTTATCATTGAAATAGAAAAGAGGGATAGATTTGAGTAGTAATAAGATTAAAATGACATATAGACTAAAACATCAGGCAATAGAAGAAATCTATGAATTTCAGAAGATAGAAATTGAGGATATTACAAAGTTATCAATTGTTATGTTAGATTCAATAAAAGGTACCTGTGAATATGTGGGAGAAACCTTAAAGGATATTGTAGAGGAGATAGATAGCGTTGTTAGCGGTTCTTTTGCTCCTTATATTTTTGATGCCTCATATCAAATTAAACAGAAGGACCAAATTGTAGCTGCGATTATGATAAGCTTTTATGAAGGGTATCCACTAATATCAGAAATATTCACAAAAAAACAGAATCAGGGGTCAGGGATGGCAGCATCTCTTATAAAGAAAAGTGTTAACTCCTTATTAGAAATAGGATATAAAGAGCTCACTCTTAATGTTGAACCTAGAAATACCGCGGCCCTAAACTTATATGAAAAAATAGGCTTTGAAAAGGAATAGAAAAATTTGGGGGATAATATCATAAAAATATATTAAATCCCACATGATACAATTCATTTGAAAGGTGTGCTAAATTTCTTCTTCTTTACTAAGAATTAAGGTATAATTGTTCTTATCAGCATATAACAAAGGAGATTTTTAAATGAAAATATTATATTATGATTGTTTTGCAGGAATTAGTGGTGATATGAATTTAGGCGCTATGCTGGATTTAGGCGTAGATTCAAAATATCTTATAAATGAATTATCAAAGTTAAGTTTAAATAATGAGTTTAATATAAAAATTAAAACCGATATAAGAAAAGGCATTTCAGGAACCAAGGTAGATGTAATACTACTTAATCAAGAACCTTCAGAAGAAGAACATAGCCATGAACAGGTTCATCACCAACATAATCATGTACACCATACCCATGAAGAAGAGAAACAGGATCATCATCATCAACGAAATCTTCAAGATATTGAGGATATTATAAATAGTGCTGGCTTTAGTGAGAAGGTTAAAACCTTAAGTTTGAAAATATTTTACAAAATTGCTTTAGCAGAAGCTAAGATACATAACAAACCAATAGATCAGGTTCATTTTCATGAAGTAGGGGCTACGGATTCTATTGTAGATATTATTGGGGCAGCTATATGTGCTGATTATCTTAAAGTTGATAAAATTCTTTGCGGTCAAATCCAATTAGGTGGTGGTTTTGTAAAATGTGAGCATGGGCTATTCCCAGTTCCAGCTCCTGCAACCATGGAAATTTTAAAGGGAATTAAAGTGAAGTCTGGGATAGTTCCTTTTGAAATGACTACTCCAACCGGAGCAGCTATTTTAGCAGCCATGGTGGATGAGTTCTCAGATTTATTAGAATTTACTGCTACTAAAATTGGTTATGGCATAGGTGGAAGAGATACAGAAATTCCTAACGTCTTAAGGGTTTATTTAGGAGAAACTAAAGAGGAATATCTATATGAAGAGGCAGTGATTATAGAGTGTAATATAGATGATATGAACCCTGAGGTTTATGACTATGTTTTAGAAAAATTATTTTCTGCAGGGGCTCAAGATGTATATCTAACTCCAATAATAATGAAAAAGGGAAGACCTGCAATTACACTTAGTGTACTTGGTAACCCTATGGATGAAATAAAACTAGAAAATTTAGTGCTTTCAGAAACAAGCACCCTTGGAATAAGAAAATATAGAGTTAAAAAGAAAATGCTTAAACGAGAAATTATAAAGCTTCAAACTAGTTATGGAGAGATTAATGTTAAGGCGGCATACCTTAATGGAGAAAAGGTTAAATTTAAGCCAGAATACGATGAATGTAAAAAAATAGCACTAGAAAAAAATGTGCCTATTTTTAAAATCTATGAAGAGATAAACAAAAAGCTTTAGGGGAAGAGGTGAGACTATGAATTCTGAGGAGATAATGAAACTTTTACAAGAAGTAAAAGAAGATAAAGTTTCAGTGGCGGAAGGTTTAGCAAAAATAAAAGAAGGAACGTACCATGACCTAGGTTATGCGAAAATAGATACCAATAGGGAGTCAAGAGTTGGTTATCCTGAAGTTATTTATTGTGCTGGAAAAACTGTAGAACAAGTAAAGGGTATTGTAGAATTTATGCTGACAAAGAATAATAACATCTTAGGAACAAGGGCAACTTATGAGATGTTTGAAGCCGTAAAGGAAATTAGCGATGCCGCAGAATATAATGCTAGTGCCAGGACTATAACAATAAAAAATAAAGAAATTAATAAACCTGATAGCTATATTGCGATAGTAACTGCAGGAACCTCAGATATGCCTGTTGCTGAAGAGGCAGCAGTTACAGCTGAACTTTTAGGAAATAGAGTGGAAAAAGTTATAGATGTAGGAGTGGCAGGAATTCATAGACTTTTTGACAAGCTGGAAGTAATAAGGGGTGCCAAGGTTGTCATTGTAGTTGCAGGCATGGAGGGCGCTTTAGTAAGTGTTGTGGGCGGCCTTATTGATAAACCTGTTATTGCTGTTCCAACCTCGGTAGGATACGGAACAAGTTTTGGTGGGATTACAGCTCTTCTCGCCATGCTAAATAGCTGTGCCAGTGGAGTAAGTGTTGTTAACATTGATAATGGATTTGGTGCAGGTTACTTAGCTAGCATGATTAATAAACTATAATAACATTTTAGGAATTTTCTAATTAAGATAATTTCTCGATATACAAATTCCATGACGTAGGATTTGTATATCGAAAAGAAATATCTTAATTAGTATATATTTATAAACTTATTTATTGTTCATGGACGTCAGTTCAACAAACTGCTTTTCTAAAGCCTTTTTAACAATAAATTCCTTTGATTTTGTTACTTTAGTGCCCTGTGGTAGCTCAGTCAAAATTTTATCTATGGTAGGCCCTCCATAAAATATATTTTTTTCATCCATACTGTAATGTTGTGGGATAACAACCTTTATGTTCATTTTATTTAAAGCTACAAAGCTATCTTTATTAGTAACACTTCCGTATTCACCAGTGTAAGCTAAAATAACATCTGCATCTTTAACAGCTTCCTGTGCTTCCACTGAATCTATGCTGTCTGTTTCCCCCATATGAACTATCTTATAACCATCCTCTTTATAAACAAAGATGATATTGTCCCCCATATTAGCTACGTGTTTAGATAGGTAACTGGTTATTTCTACCTTTCCAACCTTTATAGGCTTGCTTACATGTTCAGGCTGTATTATCTTTGGGTTCCCTTTAACCTCACTGATTCCACTAGTATGATCCGCATGATTGTGAGAGATTGTCATTACATCTGCCTCTAATTTAGGAAATTCTCCAAAGTTTGATGAAAACCTAGATCCATATGGGTCTGTAACCAATCTTGTTCCATCAGAAAATGTAATATAAAAGCAAGAATTACCAATGTATTTTATGCTTATTGGATTTGCTTTAGGTTTATCCTTATTACTTACAACATTTACCCCAGTATCTTTATTGGCTGGTTTTGAGCATGCAATTAAGGAAAAACAGAATAATGAAGGCATAAGTAAGACTATGATAGCCCTTTTGAGAATTGTTTTTAGGTGCATAATTTTGACCCCCTTTAGTATCATTTATTTGATAACTCAATTATACTAAAAAAATTTAATATTAAAATTGTGTATATACAAAAGAACTTTGTTTTTCTACAATAAAAAAACATTGAAATATTCATTACAGTTTGATAAGATTAAAATAAAGAAAAGGTTTTCGGGGGATAAAATGAATATTACTATTAATGATGTAGCAGATGAAGCGGGTGTTTCTATTACCACAGTATCTAGAGTTTTGAATAATAACTATCCTGTAAAAAAGGAAACTAGAGAAAGAATAGAAAAAGCCATAAAAAAACTAAATTATACACCTAATGCCATGGCCAGGAGTCTAATTACTAAAAAGACTTCAATGATAGGTGTTATTGTCCCTGGAATAACCAACCTTTTTTTCCCTACGATAGTTGAGGCTATAGGTGAATTTACTAAAAAAAGTGGATATAGTATTTCTCTTTGTAGCACAGGTGGTGATTACCTAGTTGAACAAAACCTTTCAGACGCATTAATCTCTAGGCAAGTTGATGGTATTATTACCATTGACCCTTCAATTGAATGTTTAGAAAATGGTTATTATTCAAAACTGTCTGATCGTACACCAGTTATTGTTGTAAATGGATATCCTAATGGCTATAAGTGTAATTTCGTTTGCTATGATGAAGAAGTAGGGTGCAAAGAGGCCTTTGATTATCTGATTGGCTTAGGTCATAAAAAGATTGCCTTTATTAGAGGGGCTAAGAGTTATTCTTATGATATTAAAGAAGAGCTGTACAAGAAGTTACTAATTGATAACTCTTTTAGTTATGAAAAAGTCGTAAGATTAAAATTAGGTAATAGCATCGAAGTTATTGAACAATCTAAAGAAGGTGTAAAGGGTATTTTGACCCTTGAAGAACGTCCTACTGCAATTTTTGCATGTAATGATTTAATGGCTGTAGGAGCCATTCAAGCCTGCCAAAGTTTAGGTCTTAGTGTACCTGAAGATATATCAATAATTGGATTTGATAATACGATTATTTCTGATATTACTTCTCCTAGACTTACATCTGTAGATCAAAACATGAAGGATATTGGGAAAAGGGCAGCAATTGAATTATTAGATCTTATAGAAAATGATACCAAGATAAGAAAGAAGATTATTGTAGCTACTAACCTTGTGATTAAAGATAGTTGTAGTAAAGCAAAATAAAAAATAATGAAAACATAGAAAAGGTTTTCTAAAGGAGAGATAAAAATGGAAGCAATAGAATTAAAAGAACAATTTATTAAATTATACGGTGAGGGTGAAGTAAGAACCTTTCATTCACCTGGGAGAGTAAACTTAATAGGGGAACATATTGATTATAACGGAGGGTTCGTTTTTCCCTGCGCACTTGATTTTGGAACCTTTGCATGTGTAAGACAAAGAAATGATAAAAAAGTTAACCTTGCATCTACAAATTTTGACCTTAAGGTTGAAGTTGATTTAGATTCAATCCTATTCAAAGAGGAAGATGATTGGGCAAATTATCCAAAGGGTGTAATTAAAATCATGCAACAAGCTGGTTACAAAGTTGGAGGCATGGATATTGTTATTAGTGGTAATATACCAAATGGAGCAGGCTTATCTTCATCTGCATCCTTAGAGCTTCTTATTGGAGTAATTGTTAATGATATTTTTAATGAAGGTAAAATAGATAGAGTAGAACTTGTGAAAATAGGTCAAAAGGCTGAGAATTCCTTTGTTGGGGTAAACTGTGGAATA
>JACMJL010000121.1 GCA_014380625.1 Clostridiaceae bacterium | reverse complement strand
CCTACTAACACATTAATTTGGACTTGTGGTGTACAGGGTAATTCCTTCTGTTCTAATATGGGACTAACATTAACTAATAGATGCAGAATAAATACAAATGAATTTATGCAAGCACTTGACCAAGAAAATGTTTATGTTGTTGGTGATGCAGCCTTCCTAGAAGAAGGAGCTTCTAAAGGATTACCGCAAATTGTTGAAGCAGCACTTCAAACTGCTGATACTGCAGCGCACAACATTATTGCAGATATTGAGAAAACTGCTAAAAAACCTTTCAAATCAAATTATCATGGTTTCATGGTTTCAATTGGCAGCCATTATGCTGTTGCTGATGTTGGTGGTATGAAACTTACAGGATTTGTAGCTATGGCTATGAAACACTTAGTTAATTTACATTATTTATTTGGTGTTGGCGGATTCTATTTAATTTACAATTATTTACTCCATGAATTCTTTAATATGAAGGAAAAACGTTCTATGGTAGGCGGACATCTAGCTGCTAAATCCCCTTCAATTTGGCTTGTTCCTTTAAGATTATTCATTGGATCAATGTGGGTACTAGAAGGAGTGAAAAAGCTTATCGGTGAGGATACTTGGACGAAAGCATCAGGCCTTAAAAAAATAACCTCTGGAATGGGCGCAGATAGTTGGTTTATAAAAGGAAATGTTAAAATGCCTTTTGAATGGCTATACGTTAGTGCTGATGGAACCACAAGTGCTTCACTGGAAGCAACAACTGCCTTTCCTACTCCAATCTTGAAAAATATGCCTGGATTTTTTAAGGCAATAATGAAAATATTAATACCAAACCCTGAAGTTGCAGTTTGGTTTCAGAGAATTGTTGTGTGTACAGAAATCGGTATAGGATTATGCCTTCTCGCTGGATTATTCACTTGGCTTGCTAGCGCGGCATCAGCTTTCTTGGTTGTTAACTTTGTTTTATCAGCAATGGCTGGTGTGGACATACTTTGGTATTTCTTTGGTGCAATAGCTCTTATGGCTGGTGCCGGAAGATCCTTTGGACTTGATTACTTTGTGATGCCTTGGCTTGGTAAACGACTTGGAAACTTTTGGCTAGGAAAACAAAAACCTATATATAGAAATGGTACCTCGGCAAAACTTTAATAATTATATAATAAAGAAGAGGTAATAATGAAAAAATGGGATATAATCATAATAATTACTTTAATTATAATATCATTTATTCCTGAAACAGTAATATTTATAACAACTTATAATAAGTATAATAGTTTTTATGTAGAGGTATATTCACAAGGGAAGTTATTAAAAAAACTTCCCTTAAAAAAAGATGCAGAAAAAGTTACTTTTACAATTGATAACAGATTAGGAACTAATATTGTAGAAATAGATAAGGCTAAAGTGAAAATCATTGATGCAGACTGTCCGGACAAGATATGTCTCAAGGATCATGCTATCAGTAAACCTGGGGAAGCTATAATATGCTTGCCTCATAAGTTAGTTGTAAAAATAATAGGTGAAGGAAAACAGGAGACGGATGAAGTATCCTTTTAAGGTGAATTAAATGACAAAAACACGCAAAATGGTATTCTTATCCTTGTTGGTATCACAGGCATTGGTTCTTCATATAATTGAGTCTATGATACCAGTACCCTTTATAACTCCAGGTGCAAAACTTGGTTTAGCTAATATTGTTACAGTTGTATCCCTTTATTCTTTTGGTGAAAAGGAAACCTTACTTGTTATTTTCCTTAGATTACTACTTTCATCTATGTTTGGCGGAAGTATATCTAGCCTTCTATATAGTACTGCTGGAGCATTATTTAGTTTTATTATAATGCTTGTCATAAAACGATTAGGTAAGGATAAAGTAAGCCTTATAGGTGTTAGTGCCGCTGGATCAGTGTTTCACAATATAGGTCAAGTTACAATGGCTTCATTAATAGTTCAAAATATTAATATGAGCTTATATCTTCCCATTTTAACAATGGCGGGAATAGGCACAGGTTTTTTTGTTGGTTTAACATCTAAATTTATTTTAAACCATTTAAACAAGATAAACTCTACTACTAAATTATTTGACAGTAAAGGGTGATCACATGGATAAGTTTTGGAATGAATATCCCGTCATTAAAGATGACTTAGAAGAAGTTATTACAATAATGAGGAAAAATGTTAAATGTAAAGAGAAACTTGTTGAGAATGCAATTTTAGAGCTAATAAACTCTGGCGGCAAACTTCTTAGGCCAGCGTTCTTAATTATTGCTGCGAGATTTGGTAATTTTAATAAAGAAGAACTTTACCCCTTAGCTGCTGTTATTGAAATGCTTCATATGGCTACTTTAGTTCATGATGATATAATCGACGATTCCACGCTTAGAAGAGGAATTGAAACAATTCAAGCAAAACACGGTAAAAATTATGCTGTATACATTGGTGATTTTTTATTTTGTAGATGCTTTAAAATTTTATCTGAACATTCTTCTTTAAAAAGCATTAACGTGGACTCAAATGTTATGTCTAGAATATGTATGGGGGAAATAGAGCAATTTTCATCAAAATACAATCAACAAGTATCGGTAAATAAATATTTAAAAAGAATATCTTCAAAAACTGCTGAGCTTTTCTCATTAAGTTTTTATAGTGGCGCAGTGGAAAGTGGATGCAGTGATAAACTCTGCAGAGACCTTTCAAAAATAGGGCATAATATAGGAATGGCTTTTCAAATAATTGATGATATTTTAGATTACACAGGAGATGAATTATTAGTTGGTAAATCTTTAGGCAACGATATAAAACAAGGTATTTATACCTTGCCCCTAATATATGTTCTAAAGAATGAAAACTCTAGACTATCTTCTATTCTTGCTAAAAATGCCTTTTGTGAACAGGACTTGAACGATATTATTAAGATTGTAAAAGATTTTGGAGGTATTGAAAAGTCCAGAGCATTAGCAGAAAGATATACAAAGAGAGCCTTTAATATAATTAATACTCTTCCTAACGGTGAGAGCAAGACTATATTGTTAAAGGTAACAGAAGATTTATTAGTAAGATTTTATTAAATAAAAATTATAAATAACTTAGATAACTCATTACATTTTTCTTGTTATTTTTTTATCAAGTGTGGTATAATGAGCTTGTCCAAAAAAAACATTATAGGGGGAACTTTTTTATGAAAATTAAAGCATTATTATTAGCAACAGCTATGGTAGCTACATTATTTGTTGGGTGTAGTTCAACATCTTCAACATCTTCAACATCTTCATCATCAGCTTCATCAACATCAACAGAAGCTCCTAAAACTGATGCTGTAGCATCAGCATCATTAACAAATGATCCAGCAGTATTTGCTAAATCCGTAGGTAAAGATGGAAAATGGATTATTGCAGTAACTGCTGATATAAAAGTTGACAAGGATTTAGTTTTAGAAGGTGAATTTAAGAATGGTAAAAAAGATGCTGCCGGTAAAGAACTTATACAACGTAAGATAGGTCTTTACACTCAAGATGAAGCACGTAAAGTAACTGCTAGATTTACTTTAACTGCTCCAAAAATCACTATTAAGAGCCCATTAGCTAGTATAGAGCACGGAACTTTTAAAGGTGATATTTATGTTGAAACTAATGACTTTAAATTAATTGATAATAAAGTTGAAGGAAATATCTATTTTAAAGATGATGCAGCTAAAGCTGGATTTAAAATGGATGCTAAGTCTTCAGTAACAGGAAAACAAGAAGTAAAGAAATAATTTATAGTCTAATTAATAAAAACAGTTGATCCATTTATGGATTAACTGTTTTTTTATATTAATTACATACTCTCTCTTTGCATTGAAATTCACATGAAAACTAAT
>JACMJL010000120.1 GCA_014380625.1 Clostridiaceae bacterium | reverse complement strand
TCCCATTATAATTGAAATTTGTATAAATTATTTGCTATACTTTTCTTCAAGCTCTTTTATTTGATTTAATCGTATTTGATGTTTTTCGCCAGTAAGCTCTGTATTAAGCCAAGCATCATCAACCATTAAAGCCAGACCTTCACCTGTAACTCTTTCTCCCAAACAAATAGTATTTGAATTATTATGCTCTTTTGTAGCTTTAGATGTAAAACAATCACCTACAACTGCAGCTCGTATTCCAGAAACTTTATTTGTAGCAATTGATATGCCAACGCCAGTTCCACAACAAAGTATGCTCCTTTCGCATTCTCCAGGCTTAACACTTTCAGTTACTGATGAAGCATACTTAGGATAATCTACACTTTCCTGTGAGTATGTTCCAAAATCCTTGTAAGCTATACGCTTATTTTCTAAATACCTTTTATAGTTTCAGCTATCTTTTCTGCTGTTAAACCATAATGCTCTAATAATGCGTCTGGAGTACCTGACTGTCCAAATGTATCATTTAATCCTATCAACTTAATTTTTGTAGGCAATTCTTGTGATAATAATTCACAAACAGCTGAACCTAATCCACCTATTACACTATGTTCTTCTGCAATAACAACTTTTCCAGTGGCTTTTGCTACTTTGATAATAAGTTCTTTATCCAGTGGCTTGATTGTAGAAATGTTAACAACAGTTACATTTATTCCATCTTCCTTTAATTTTTTTGCCGCTTCTAATGATTTAGTTACCATGATTCCAGTTGCAATTATAGCAACATCTTTCCCTTCTGCTAAAATTTCACCTTTACCAATTTCAAACTTGTAGTTTTCATCATGTATTGTTGGTGTAGCTGATCTACCAAGCCTTATATATACTGGTCCATAATATTCTGCTGCTGCATATATGGCAGCTTTTGTTTCTATATCATCTGATGGATTTAATACTACCATATTAGGTATACTTCTCATTAATGCTATGTCCTCAATTGCTTGGTGAGTACCGCCGTCTTCTCCAACTGTTATTCCAGCGTGAGTTGCCGCTATCTTTACATTCAATTTTGGATAACATACAGAGTTTCTAATCTGCTCAAAAGCTCTACCTGCCACAAATATAGCAAATGAGCTAACGAATGGGATTTTACCACTTGCTGCAAATCCCGCTGCTGTTCCTATCATATCTTGTTCAGATATACCCATATCAAAAAATCTTTCAGGACATGCTTTTTTAAATTCTATTGTCTTTGTAGCTTTTGCTAAATCTGCATCCAGTACAACAATTTTTTCATTTTTACTTAATTCTACTAATGCTTGACCATATGCTTCTCTGGTTGCTATGCCCATTATGATTCCCCCCCTTCTATTTCTTCTATGGCTGCTTTGCTTTGCAATTCGTTTGGCGCTGTTCCATGCCATTCTGCTTTATTTTCCATAAAGGATACACCTTTACCCTTTACAGTCTTTGCAATTATTACAGTTGGTTTCCCCTTAACTGTTTTGGCTTCCTCTACAGCTTTACCGATAGCTTTTAAATCATGACCATCAATTTTGATTACATTCCAACCAAATGCTCTAAATTTCTCATCAATTGGGTTTATATTCATAACCTCTTCATTAGAACCATCTATTTGTAAACCATTAAAATCTAACACAGCTATTACATTGTCTAATTTATAATGAGCAGAACTCATTGCTGCTTCCCAAATCTGACCCTCTTGAACTTCACCATCACCAAGTACTACATATATCTTATAATCTTTATTATCAAGCTTTGCTGACAAGGCCATACCATTTGCTGCAGATAGACCTTGACCTAACGAACCAGTGGACATATCTATACCTGGAGTGGACTTCATATCAGGGTGACCTTGCAGCATAAATCCAAACTTTCTAAGATTAAGTAATTCTTCTTTTGGAAAATATCCTTTTTCAGCAAGTACTGAATATAATGCTGGTGCTACATGACCTTTTGACAATACCAATCTATCTCTGTCTTCCCACTTTGGATTTTCTGGATTAATATTCATTTTATCAAAATATAAAACCGTTAATATATCAGCCACTGATAAAGAACCACCTGGGTGACCTGAATTTGCTGACGCTATAGACTTTATGATATTTACTCTTACACTTTTAGCTATCTTCTGTAATCCTATTTCATCCACTAAATAATCCTCCTTTAAATTTTTTGTATATGAATTTATGAATTAATAATCCCCTATCTCTTTATAATTTCTCCAGACTCAAGCATTTCTAAAGTTAGATCTGCACAAAGTCTATTTTCCATCACTCTTAAAACATTTTTTTTATCTGTTCTTTCATAAAAATCTAAAGCCTGATCCTTTGATAATCCACCTCTTATTTTTCTATTAATTAATCTGTTCTTTAATACATCCTCGCTGGCTTCTATAAAAATACTATAATCACAAAAAGCCTTTAAATCTTTCCAACCTGGTTCATTTAAAAGTAGCCAATTTCCTTCTATTAAAACAATATCTTCAGTAACTTCTATTATATCCTCTACAGGATTATGAAGGTTTCTATCATAAATAGGCCATTTAATATTTTTTCTCTTTAATTTTTCAACATGACTCATAAAGCTTTGTAAGTCATAGGTTTCAGGCATACCTTTTATTTCATATAGAGCGTGTTCACGTTCATTAATAGTTATTTTGTTAGTCTTGAGAAATTCATTATAATAATGGAACCCATCCAGTGAAAGACTCTGTATAGGCGTTATTTTTGCTATCTCTATAGAAAGCTTTTCTAAAAAAATAGCTAAGGTTGACTTACCTACAGCGGGAGGAGCAGCTAAAAATATAATGAGTCTCCTCCCCTTTTTTTCCCTAATATGGCTAAGCTTTTTTAGAAGTGGAATATATATGTCATTTATTTCTTTGTCAGAAAAAAATGCTTCATATTTAAAGCCGCTTACTTCTAATTCAATGTTCATAAACCCTCCTTAATTAGTTCCTTAAGTGTTGTATACTCTGGAAGTCCATTTTTCATAGGAAGTACTGGAGAACCTTGAATAAGTGGAGTTATATAACTAATAGCTTCTGCCGTTACCCAATTATTACCTTCCGTTATCCATGACTTAGGAAAATACTTTATGTGATTTGCAACCTTTGAAGGATCAACTAGTATTGTTTCAGTTTCGTATAAGTCTCCTTTAAGTCTTCTTATGGCCAGCATATACCCTGTAACACCCTGACAAGAATACTTTACAGCTTCCTGGCCTAACTTATAAGCTTCCTCTAAATCAACAAGAGAAATACAGTGCATTGCTGAACGTTGGGTAACTCCTAACTCCAAAGTTTTAACTCTGGACGTAATTTTGCTTTCTAAAATTAAGTCCTTTAAGTTTCTGCACACTCCGCCCAGCTGATTATGCCCAAAATTGTCATGAGTACTGTTAACAATATCATCGCCCAGTAACAATCCATTTTCATCCTTTATACCTTCTGAAACCACAATAAAAACTTGATTTTGTTCTTTATATTTATTTCTAACATCCTCTAGAAACTTAGCTTTTATAAAGGCTGTTTCAGGTAGATATATAAAATCTACAACAGAGTCGTTACCTATTTTAGCTAGTGCGGCACATGAAGTAAGCCAGCCAGTATCTCTCCCCATAACCTCAAGGATAAATACCCCCTTGCTTGGATATACCGAGGAATCTAAATATGTTTCTAAAATAGTGGTAGCAATAAACTTTGCTGCACTTCCAAAGCCAGGTGTGTGATCCGTCTCCATCAAATCATTATCTATGCTTTTAGGAATACCAATAATTTGTACATTTATATTATTCAGCTTAGTATATTCACTAAGAGTACGTACAGTATCCATAGAATCATTACCGCCAATATAGAAAAAAGCCTCAATCTGCTTTTCTTTAAAAATATTAAAGAGCTTTTCATATTCCAGGCTGCTGAACCTATAATCCTTCATTTTATATCTACAGGAACCAAGTCCTGAGGAAGGCGTGTATTTTAATGTCTTTAGTTTCTTATAAGGCATTTGGGACAAGTTAACAATATTCTCATTTAATATCCCCTCAATACCATTAATGCCAGCATAAACATTATCATAACATTTGCTTTCTAAGGCTTCTTCTAAAACACCTATAGCTGATGCATTAATAACTGCCGTAGGACCGCCAGATTGTGCAACTAAACAATTTTTCATATATCCGCCTCCAAACTAACTGAAAATTTTTAACTAAGCCTATTTCTTATAATTCAGCAAATATTTTTCTGCTTTCTCACACCAAAGTCCATTATTACTCTTAACTATCTCTGCCAGAGCCTTAAAGAACTCATCCTTTTCTCCAAGTTTTTTAAAATCGTCAATAGCTGTTAGCTCCATTTCAATATGAGGATAAATTAACTTCTTGCCTCCTAGGATATTAGGCAGATTTCTTACAGTATCTGGAACTGCATTTAATCCCCCAACATGGGTTATCATAAGGGATGGATTAATTAACCCCTTATCAGATAATTCTATAGACTCTAACATATCTCCAGTTGACCCGCCTGATGTTCCAACTATGTGAGTTCCTTCATAGTGAACTTTATAGAAGTTAAAAGGAACCTTAAATTTTTTATCTGTAGGCCCAGCAAAGAAGTTTAAACAGCCATCATTGCCTAATATATCATCAGCAGTTTCTATTAGTTGTTTAACAGCTGCAAATACAAATACATCATCGTATCCTTTTCCGCCTGATAACTTCATTAACTCACTTACTGCATCTGTATGTTTTGTGTTTAAGTATATTAATTGAACACCTTTTTCTCTAGCATCTTCAACTTTTATTAAACTGGCTGCTCTATTTAATCTTGCCTCGTCTATATCTACAACTACAACTAATTTTGGTTTTATTGATCCATTAATAGCGTATTCTATAGCACCTAATCCCATAGGTCCAGCACAACCAAGAAGTGCAACCTTGCCGCCTTCTTTTATTCCCATATCATATTTATAAACATATTGCTTTGCATGGTAGCTAGCATGGAAAGCTCCTATTATACATGACATAGGTTCAGCCAAAGATGCATTTGCAAAATATGTTCCATTAAGTGGAAGTACGCAACCTAAATCAATTGCTATTTTAGGAATTATGCAATAGGTTGCATCTCCTCCAAAGTATTCATAGCTATATCCTGCTGAATATCCTGATTCTAGACCCATTGCTGGCTGCAGTACAAATCTTTGACCTTCTCTAAATTTATCTTTTAAATTGCTTCCTACTTTTTCTATAATTCCAGCAAATTCATGCCCTAAAATAGCTGGATGTTCTGATACGTTTTCAGGAACTCTTTTGTGTTCTTCTCCACTAATTAAAGCTTTATAGGTCGACAAACAAACACTGTCTGAAACTATCTTTACCAGTAATTCATCTTCTTTAATCTCGGGCAAATCAAATTCTCTAATTCTAACGTCATTTTTTCCATAAAGTACAGCTGCTCTCGTAAACATAAAATATTCCCCCTCTTATTTAATATTGATTTATAATAAAATGTTGTATATTTCAGATTGACTGTTTGAACTTACTATTCTATTTACAGTTTCCATATCTTCAATTTTAATAGCTATTTTTGAAAGTATCTCAATATGTTCATCCTCAATGCCAGCTATTCCAATAACTAAATGAACTTTCTTCTCCCCGTAATTTATTGCTTCTTTGAATTGCAACACAACAATACCAGATTTTATGATTTCTTTCTTATAAGAACTTGCACCATGAGGTATTGCTATACCATTTCCAAGATAAGTATCGTATACTTTTTCTCTTTCAACCATGCCTTCAACATAGCTTTCCTTAACATAGCCATTTTCAACTAAAAGGTTTCCTGCCATTGTAATTGCTTCTTCCTTTGCCATAGGTTTTAAATTTAGAATAATATTTTTTTCTAATAAAATATTTTGTACCATCATGTTTACCCCCATAATTGATTTATATTTTGATCTGCCTACATAAAACATACTTCATTTTACATAATAAATCTTGTAAGTAGTTTACCAACGTTGTTTAAAATATTGTTCTTAGATCCACTTATAACTTCCTTCATAAAAGCATCATTTTCAATTAATTCTTTGCTTATCTCTGAAAAAAGCTCAGCGATTCTATCATCCACCTCTTCAGGCACTATCATAATTAAAACAGTACTAACTTTCAACTTAACTCTGCCAACGGTTACTTCTATACTTTTTTTAAGCTTCACTATACCAAGTTTAATATACGAATCTGCCCTGCAGTGCATTAAAATCAATCCTTGTTCGTCAATAACTGTACTTCCATGCTGTTCTCTTTTTATAAATCCCTTACGAATTGTTAACTGTATTTCGCTGGAGTCAGAAAGCTGTTCTGATATATGTTCTATAAGTTCATCTTTACTATTAACCTCCACATTTTCTTCATAATAAAAGTTATCAATTATCTTACGAATAACTTCTAAATAAAAGAGCATGTCATCCACGCTTTCTTCTTCTGCGTTGCATTTTACTGGCTTTTGCTTTTCAATTACTTGTTTTGAAAGATGAATATTTCTCTTTTTAGCAATAGTATTTATTGAGTCATAAATTTTTAATATATCATCATGCATCAAAAGTGGATTTACAACTACAGCAGGTATAGCAAAGGTCTCCAAATTTACTGTAGATATTATAAGGTCTACACCCTGCTTAAGAAGTTTGGCTTCATTTAGTGAACTGCTTGAAATCGTATCCGTAATTTCTATACTTTTTATTTGTTGTTTCACTTTTTCTACTAATATTTTTGAAGTTCCAATCCCACTAGTACAAACTACCGCAGCTTTAATCAAATGCGAGTTATTTTCTAGAGCCACAATAGTAGCTGCAACATGAATGGTTATAAACCCAATTTCTTCATCTCTTAATTCTTTCCCATTAAGCTCCTCTAGAAAATTTACGCTATCCTTAACCACATCAAAAATGTGTTTATATTCTGCTTTAATTGTATCCAAATAATTATTACTCACTTTAATATTCATGCTTTGTCTTTCAAGCATAAGCTTTAAGTGAACCATTAATCTTACTAACAGGTCATCATCGTAATCAAGTCTAATATTTAGGTCCTCTTGTATTTTCGAAATTATTTTATTAGTAATCACGGACAGTTCGATATCATTTACAATTTGGCTATTTTGCAAACTGATGTTTCTAATTCTGGAAGTTATAAAATGAATCATAATAATATAAATGTCACTAGTTGAAACTTCTAGATTATGATGTTTCTCAATATCTCTTATTAAAGCTGTTATGTAAGAGTATTGATGCAACATTCTAATATTATTAATCTTATATTCTTCAATAACAAAGTCTTTGTTTTTTCTTTGAATTATTAAAGCTAAGAATATTATTAATATAAAATGCGAACTATCCACAAGGATTTCTTTTAGATTGCTATCATACTTTTCAACTACCATTATCATATCTACTACTATCTCATAATCAATTAGCTCTGCCAGCTTCATTTTAGTTAAAGGTGCTATACTCTCTTTAAAGAACTTTGGATTTATGAAATCATCATTCCAATAGTATATGTTTTTTTCATCAATGCAACTTAAAAGTATATTTACAATAGCTTCTCTTATAGATATTTCCTCTCCTTCAACAAAAATCCCATTACCTCTTCCTCGTATTAGTTTTAAACTATTTTCTTCAGCCCAACGCTCTACTTCCTCTAAATCTCGACTAACCGTACCTATTGCTACCTTCAATATGGAAGAAAAATAGTAAAGCTTCACGGGCTCATTCATTTTTAATAGCTCGCAAATTATAATTATTTTTCTATCATAAGGAGATAGATAATCGCTGCCCTTATCATCTAAAGATTCCTTAAGTCTTTTTCTTTCTTCTTCAGATAAAATTATCCTCATTCCTATGCCACGTTTCTTCTCAACTTTTATATTATTTACCCTGAAATAAAAATCAAGACTTTTAATATATCTAATTACTGTACTTAAACTTACATTTAGTTTTTTGCTTATATAGCTGTAAGTAATATAGTTGTCTTCTTCTATTAAGGTTTCTAAAATAAATTTATCCTGTTTATCCATGTAACGTACCCCCTTATCTTTGTAAGGTATGGAAAATGAAAATGTTTTAGTTTAATTAAAGCAAAAGGCATATAGCAATACAGTCTATATGCCTTTTGGGGTTTATCTTACAGTTTTAAGTTTTATTATATTAATCTCTGAATTAACTCATCATATTCTGGTGCACCAACGAAACTTGATATAGTTACAAATTCAACGTTTGGAGCAGTATTTTTTGCTCTGTCTAAAAGGCTTTCGTGACAGATAACTATATCAGCATCTTGTGGAATACTTTCTACAGCTTTGTTAACAACTTTAATATTAGCAATTCCAGCAGCATCTAACTTCTTTCTAAACACTGAAGCACCCATAGCACTAGAGCCCATTCCAGCATCACAAGCAAATATAATTAATCTCACATTAGTTGATGTTGGTTTTTTAGTTGGTTCTACTTTACCTTGTACTTCCTTACCGCTGTTTTTTAGTTCTTTCATAAAATCTTTAGAATCTTGAAATTCTTCTCCGCTTTCAACTGATTTATCAAGCTTAAGTAAAAATGAGGAAACTAGGAATGATACAATTGTACCAACCGTTACGCCTGCTATAGTTGCGAAAAACCCGCCTCTTGGTGTCATAGCTAAGAACGAGAATATACTTCCTGGAGATGGGAATGCCACCAATCCTGCTCCAAATGTTTGGAATGTAAATATACCACTCATACCACCTAAAATCATAGGAATTATCATTATTGGTTTCATAAGTACATATGGGAAGTATAATTCATGAATTCCACCAAAGAAGTGAATTATTATTGCTGTAGGTGCAGATTTTTTGCTTACGCCTTTGCCAAAAATCGCGAAAGCAAGTAATAACCCAAGTCCTGGTCCAGGGCTAGATGCTACCATAAAGAATATTGACTTACCAGCTGTTAATGCTGATTGTACACCAAGCGGTGCATAGATACCCTGGTCTATTGCATTATTTAAAAATAATACTTTGGCAGGTTCATTAATTATAGATAAAAATGGTAACATATGAGCATTAACGATAACTTCTATACCAGCCTTAACAACTCCATTTAATGAAATTATGGCAGGTCCAATTCCAGAGTAAGCTATAATAGCTAAAACCATACCAATGATACCCATCGAAAAGTTATCAACTATCATTTCAAAACCAGCAGGGACTTTTCCTTCAATAAGCTTATCAAACTTTTTAATAATGTAACCACCAATTGGTCCCATTATCATTGCTCCCATAAACATTGGAATGCTAGATCCTACAATAACACCCATGGTTGCTATTGTACCCATAACACCTCCACGTATTCCTCCAACTGCTTTTCCTCCAGTATAAGCTATTAATAATGGCAATAGATAAGTAATCATTGGTCCTACTATTTTTGCAAGATAGGCGTTTGGCATCCAGCCTGTCGGGATAAATAAAGCAGTAATTAAACCCCAAGCTATGAATGCTCCGATATTTGGTAAAACCATACCAGTTAAGAAACCACCAAATTTCTGGATTTTTGTTCTATTATTCATAATTTTGACCCCCTTTGTATATTTGTACGGTTACAAGGTACAGCTTTATTATACTTAAGCAAGATATCGTTTTCAATATAAAGAGAACACTACTTTGACATATGTACTAAGTGTCAAAATTGAAATTAACAAAGAAATCTATGAAAATAAGGATAGAATAGAAAGTTATTTATATAACAAAGAAACTACATTATTTTCACTTGAAAGGAAATAATATGAAGCTGACTATGAAGCATTAAAATGTAGCAATATAGACTTTGCTACAAAGATACGTAATTTTACTAATATAATCCACTATTTCCATCAATCTTTCAGTCGATAATATTCGGTTTTCTAAAAAAAAGATAGACTACCCCCATACTCCTCATGCTAGCCTTGGTTTTTAGTGTCCTATGCTAACCCTTTAGTCTTTTTTATCAATTGACCACATATACTCCAATAAACTTCCATATCACTTATTTCCAAATTTTCTACTGTATCATTACCACCAAGAAACAACAAAACTTTATATCCTACACATTCTTGTTCAGTTAACATAGTTTTATTCATACTCATCCAATTATTGAAAAATTCTGATGCCAAACATGCATCATGATAATTCGGAATTTCATCATTATGAAATTGTATAAAATTACAAGGTATCTCTAATACTTCTCCCGTATCAGGTTCAAACATTATTATTTGAGGTATACCATCAACTATTCTTGATTTATCCAACGAGAATTGTCTACCAAGCCAGTCGCATCCAAAACACTGGATTCTTCCTTTAAACTCAGGAAAAGCTTCTAGGACTATTTCATTCCATTTTTTAATATTATCGTCCTTATGAAGCCTATAAAGCCCTTTCCCAAATAAATTACCTTGATAATTGTTTAATAAATCATTAAATCCTAAAACTGTTTTTTCAACGTACTTAAGCTTATCACTTAATTGATACTCATTTTCGTCTATTTCTGATATGTTAAAATATTTACAAAATTCTTTAAACATTAGTATCTTCCTTTCTCTTTATCTACTTAATTGTAAATTTATCAAATTTGGTACCTATCGGATAATTTTGTATTGCATTTTTTATCTGTACTCCCAAACTCCTATTAACACTGAGGTCTAATGGGTTCATGTTTAATATATCATCAGCACCACCTAATTGTAAGTCTAAAGTATGGTCAATATCTTTTCCACTAGGTACGGAATCTGTGCCATTTGCTTTTTTATAATCGGCATTATTAATCTTTTCGAATTGATTATTTTTCAACTCATTTTTCAGCTCACTTGAAGGTTAATCCAATTTCCACATTCTTCTATTATACTTAATTTTCAACATAGAGAAAAGACTAGCACAGGAATTTCTCCTCATGCTAGCCTTTAGATATTATCTTATTATTAATTTTTACAAGAGTGTCTCCATAGCACTCATATATGTTATAGATATTTGTTACTACCGATTGCCACTAATTCTGAAGTATTCTAGTTATTCATTCTATTAAATCATCTAGGTTATCTCCTGGCTTTTCCCAGTATTTTAGGCCTTCTGCTGCCCTTTCTAAATCGTCCATGTCATCATCTCCAAGAGTGTTGTCAAACTTCGCGGATATAACGCCCCAAATTTAATTCAACTGATTTGATTTTGAATTGCAAAGCCTATAAATTAGACATGAAATCGCGTAGTAAATCACACAGTATAGACGTATAAAAAAATACTATTAAATATTACCACATGGAATCCCATGTGGTCATTATTGTTAAAATATACAAGAAGAACTTGAATCATTGTAAATTTTCAAAACCCTAATTTTTATCATAATAGCTTCTTAAATCATCAAGAATATTTTTATCTATTTTACACCAAGTCCCATTATCGCCAGTTGAATACAACATAGTAGACTCCAAAAAACTGGCTGAAAATTTCTCCCCGTTTGAATATGTTATTATAACACCAAAGCCTACTCCATAAAGTGGTTCGACACTTGACTTTGTAATATTTACACTATTAATTAAGTCGATTATCTTATCTTTATCTGATTTGTTTTTAATTTCCTTTTCCTCTGCTTTTATATTGTGTATTTTTAAACTTGTAATATCATCTTTATCAATAAACCCAAATTTATTATGTTGTTTATTTTGATTCTTGATTTGTTTTTCATTATTACATCCAAATAGTAATGCAGATAGAGAAATTAAACATATCAAAAAAAATATGCTTCTTCTATATCTTTTTAAATTAGTAATAATTACCACCTCCCTGAAAATATATTTTATGAACCATTAGTAATATTAAGATGGTCTTTCATATTATTAGACGATGCGAAAGTCAAAAAAGTTTTAAATTCACATATTTTATTAATATTATACAAAAAACAACCTCATAATGTAAAATAGTTACAAACTTTATCAACGTAAATAGCAAGGTAATTACCAACTTCAATGGTTTATAAAATAATATTTTGATATACTGATTTCCATGCTGTTTGGCATGTTATTATGGCATAAAAATATAATGAGATATAGTAATATCAATAAAAAATAGCATATTAAATATGTAGTAATGTGTATTAGAAAACTTTATGACAGTGACAACTATTGTCCAAGAAGATTATGATAAATCAGTTATGAAATTGGAGGATAAACAGGAACTCGATATGGCTGAATATATAAAATATGATAAAAAAAAGAGTTCTCAGAATATTATTGCTACAAAGAACTCCGCGAAGAATCCTTTTTATTAATTGTTGCATGTTATTACATAATAAACTATAATTACAATAAATAATCTTAAGAAAACTCTGTATTTTTAGGAAAAACAATTGAAAGAGGTGCGCAAATGTCGAAAAAGTTTGGTCTTTTACCAAGGTTAATTTTAGGTATAGTTTTAGGAATTATTTTAGGATTAGTTTCT
>JACMJL010000119.1 GCA_014380625.1 Clostridiaceae bacterium | reverse complement strand
TTGGAGCGGGTGAAGGGAATCGAACCCTCATAACTAGCTTGGAAGGCTAGCGCTTTACCACTAAGCTACACCCGCTTAATTGGAGCGGAAGACGAGGATCGAACTCGCGACATTCACCTTGGCAAGGTGACGCTCTACCGCTGAGCCACTTCCGCAACAGTATTTTATTTAAATAAAATACCTTTTTAAATTTACATTTAAATGGTCGGGGTGACAGGGATTGAACCTGCGACCTCATGGTCCCAAACCACGCGCGCTCCCAGCTGCGCTACACCCCGATATGCTAGTTGATTACTTGTTCTCCTAGCGACAAAGATTATTCTACACGATATAATGTAATCCGTCAACACCTATTTTAGATATTTTTTTAAAAACTCATTTTTTATACTAAATTTTTATAATATTTGGATTGATTTTTCCTTCACTAATTACTATGCTGGCAACGCTATTCAAGCCATTCTTAGGGAATGTAGTGCTTCCAGGATTAACAAAAAAAATCCCATCCTCAAAGTCTATTTTAGAAACATGAGTATGTCCATATAGAACTAAATCTACCCCTAACTCTAAAGCTCTATAGTGTAGTTTCAATAAGTTATCTTTCACACTATATTTATGTCCATGGGTAATTAAAAGCTTCTTACCCTCCAAAACCAGGATTCTTTCACTAGGTATTTTATTACTGAAATCACAATTACCTCTTACACTTATAATTTCACCCTTGAAACTTCTTCCTATTTCTTTAACATCCTCAACGTTATCACCTAAATGGATAATCAAATCCATTGCTTTTAATTTATCCATAGCTTTTCTTATATATGTGATATCTTTGTGCGTATCACTTATTATTCCCAGTAACACTCTAAAACCTCCTAGTTCCTAATACAGTTTGCTTAACTCAACCTGTAATTTTTCTAACGCTCGACCTCTATGACTCATAGAATTTTTTAAGTCTCCCCCCATCTCTGCAAAGGTCATACGCTGTTCTGGCACGTAAAACAATGGATCATAACCAAAACCATCTTTACCACTTTCAGATTCGGCTATGTACCCTTCTACTTCACCACGTACACTTACTATCTTATCTTTATCTATAATTAAAACTAAAACACAAACAAACCTTGCTTTTCTCTCCTCCAAACTTTTACCTTGAAGCATTAGAAGTAGCTTTTCATTGTTCTTCTTTGAGTTTCCATGTTCTCCTGCAAATCTTGCAGAATATACTCCAGGTGCTCCATCTAATGAATCCACCATAAGACCTGAGTCATCTGATAGCACTAAACAATCTTTAGTTAATTTAAATATTTCTTTTGCTTTAATATATGAATTTTCTTCAAAAGTGGTTCCTGTTTCTTCAACATCAACATCTATATTGGCTTGTTTCAAGGATATTACTTCAAAAGGAAAGCCTGATAACATTTGTTTTATTTCTATTATTTTATGTTCGTTATTACTTGCTACAATAAGTTTCTTCATTTTGAGTCACCTGTTCCTATCCATAAACAATCATCCTCTAAGCAATCTTTTTGTGCTTTAATAGAAACTTTAATTCCTTTTTCACCTAAAAAAAGTAGTTCATCTAATTCCTTTCTTGAAAATGGACTTTCCTCACCTGTTCCTTGAATCTCAACAAATTCTCCTGTTTCAGTCATAACAATATTCATATCTACCTTTGCCGCTGAATCTTCTACATAACATAAGTCCAATACTTTTTCATTTTTTAATATTCCAACGCTAATTGCGCTAACAAAATTCCTAATAGGATATACCAGGAATGGGTTCTTCTTATGTACTGAATTTACTGCATCAACTAGAGCTACAAAAGCTCCTGTAATGGAAGCTGTTCTAGTTCCTCCATCTGCTTGAATTACGTCACAGTCGATCCATATGGTTCTTTCACCTAAACACTTTAAATCTACTACTGATCGAAGAGCCCTGCCAATGAGTCTTTGTATCTCCATAGTTCTTCCATCCAATTTCAGCTTAGCTATATCCCTAATCTTTCTGGTTTGAGTAGATCTTGGAAGCATATTATATTCAGCTGTTATCCACCCCTCACCAGTCCCTTTTAAAAAAGGCGGAACCTTCTCTTCTATAGATGCTGTGCATATTACCTTTGTGTCTCCAACTTCTATCAACACTGATCCTTCCGCGTGTTTTGTAAAGTTTCTTGTTAATTTTATTGATCTCATATCATCATTTTTTCTACCATCAAATCTCATATTCAACCTCCATTAAATTCTAAATTAAAAAAAGTTCATCTCGTTCAGGTGGGCAGACTTCATTTTCAACTTTATTAGCATCAACTAAAATACCTTTTCCCTCTGTTATTTTACCAATAATTGTTGATTTAATACCACACCTTTGCAATAAATGAACAAACTCCTGTCCATTTTCTGCGGTTATAAGCATACTCCCTGAGGAAATAAACTTCAAAGGGTCAATTTTAAAATGCTTACATAGCCTTCTAGTAATTTCAGAAATAGGCATCTTTTCTTCATATACCAAAAATCCCATATTAGAGGCTTTAGCCATCTCCCAAAGCGCACCTAGCACCCCACCTTCAGTAATATCATGCATGGAATTTGCTCCAATTTTACCAGCTGCTATACCCTCTTCCACCACGCTTAGCTTATCTATATAATTTATAGCTTCTAAAAGTTCCTCTGGTGTTAATACCTGAGATGCCCGTTGTGAATAATCATTTGCCAAAATAGAGCTACCTTCTAAGCATAAGGATTTTGTTACTATTATATCATCACCAATTTTTGCTCCAGCAGTGGTAACGGCTTTCATGGCCTTAATCTTACCAATAGCAGTACAGGAAACCACTATCTTATTTACTGCTCTAGTGACCTCGGTATGTCCACCTAATATTTCAACATTTAACTTTTTAGTTTCTTCATCGATTTCCCTCATTATTTCAGATATTTCCTCTAGTGTAGCAGTTTCAGGTGCCAAAATTGTTACTAAAAGTCCTACTGGTTCAGCCCCACTTGCGGCAATATCATTACAATTTATATGAACTGCTAGTCTTCCTATATTTTTATCAGCACCAGTAATTGGATCAGTGGAAACTACGCATTCTAAGCTTCCGAAACTTATTACACTACAATCTTCACCTATTCCACTTTTTACTCTAACATCCTCTCTATTAACACTTCTATTATTCTCAATCAATTGTTTTAATTCATTCCAATCAAGTTTTCCTACCTTCATAAAAAATTCTTCCTTTCAAAAAAAAATCGTACAAGCACTATTTTAACTTTAAAATCATATTATTTATATAAGGATTAATTTATGGTGGTGTGTCAATGAAATATATAGGACATTTTATGAGAATTAATGTTTTAACCAAGGAAAATATCAAAAATCAACTTTTCTTTTTTTCCAAGGAATCTCTGCACAATGCAGTTATGCACTCCAAATGTGGAATAACAATTCCCTCAAAAGAGGTGCGAACGAAAAATATCCCTAAGAATGATATTAACATATTTAATTCATTTTCTCCACTTTTATGCATTTACAAAAAGGCAAATTGTAAATTAGTTAATGTTAATGATTCATTTATTTGGAATGAGGAAAAATTCAAAAAGGAAATAAATATTACAGGAAATATATTAATGACCTTAAGTCTATTAGAACTTACCGAGTACTTAAATACTTTTAGGAGGATAGATGATAAAAAGTATGCCCTAAGTAGTTTTTATTTATCCTTAGCTAAGGCACAGCTAGACTTTTATACCTCAAATTTTAGAAATAAAGATGGTGTATTTGTAGATAAACTTGATTTATCCGACAATATTACAGAAGACTTCAAATTCGAGGAAAAGGATAAAGGTTTCAATTTAGGAGACCAGGCTTTTGTAATGGCAGCTTTTTATAAATATTATATGCTTTCTCCCTCTAAATCAAATGAAGATTACAAAAGCTTTGCCTCAGACATCTTAGCCATGTTCACAGAATTCAAAGAGGAACTATATGAGGCTCCCTATAATCAGTTTCCAAAACTTTGCCTAGGTATTTATATGTATTATAGCTATTCAAAAGATACGGAAGCTTTAAAACTGCTAATAGATCTATTAGATTTTGCAGAAGAAAAACATCAACCTACTTTTTTAAATTTCACTGAGAAAAACTTAACCGACTCTTGTCTCTTTTTTATAAACTACTTTTTAATTTATAAATCTACAGGGCTTTCAAAATTCAAAGAATTAAGTGACAAGATCTCAACTAAGCTTATAGAGCTTTATGATCCTGAAACTGGTATTTTCTTAAAGGTTAGCGAAAAAAAAGAATTAGTCTATTATTGTGACGAAATAATGTTGTATTTAACCGCCTTAATTCTACTTTCTGAAGAAAATAATACTGATGATCTTGATATGGCTATAGTTGATATCTATAAAACTGTACTAATAAATTCTGGGATTATTTCAAGTTGGCCTGAAGCACCATTTCTTGATGATGCCGAAAGATACAAAAATTTCTCTATGGAAGAAAGTGATTTTCTTGAGGATCATAACTTCAGAATGGAATCAATTGCTACTCCTGAAACTTGCCAACTAGCTCCAGTATTTATAAAAAGCGTTTTGTATAATAAGAGAAAGTCCACCTTTTTACAGAACAAACTTTCTTTTGATAGTAGCAAAAATATGTTTATAAACTTTATCGTAATCTCACTATTCCCTAAGAAATAAATCAATAAAATTGATGTAAGTACACATAATAGGTGTATTAAAATAAACTCTTAGAGGAGGCATATTTTTGTGACAAATATAAATTGCCAACATGAATGTTTGTACAAAAAAAATGGTAAATGTATATTAACTTCAACCGCTCTAATTTCATCCTGTTTTAATAAGAAAACAGACTGTGCTTATTTTTCCACTAAACCTATAAAAAAAGATTAGTAGGGTATTTTGAGCCAGGCCAAGGGCCATTACATGCATATGGTTAGAGCCTGGCACAAAACAGACCAGAATCTGGTCTGTTATTTTCAAGGAAAACTAACACCCTTCTACCAATTCGTGGTATAATTAATTATATCTAATTTGGGAGGTATTGTTATGATTCTTTTAGTTGCTGAGATTATATTCATTATTTTTATGTTAACCTTAATGTTTATTGGTATTTGGGGATTTATCTTAATGATGAAAATGTACAATCAGCTTAAGTATAGAAATTACATATTAGAAAAGTTAAGTCAAAATGTCTACATGATTACATCTAAAATTCACATGGCTGATATTACCGACAAAGATGTAGCCATTATTAAGGAAGAATTGAAGGATGTAATATCTATATAATGAATTTTAATAAATATTTAAAGGAACTATTCCAAAATAATTATTTTGGAATAGTTCCTTTTATATTTAGACAATTCAAACAAAAATAGAGCCCTGTTATGGCTCTACTAAAGATCATGAAATATTATTATACATAAAAAATGCTGTGCCTACCGCAATAAGTAGACAGAAAAAAGAATATAACTTATTTTTAGAAGTTTCCTTCCACCCTAATACCTTTATACTCCACAAAAGCATTGTAAATACTATGCAACATTGAGCTAAAAAATAATTTTGAAAATAATATATGTTAATAAAATGGTAAGTACAACTTAATGTAAGTATAACTCCTATAATAGTGAAGAAAACAGCTAACCACGCAAGAAAGTTAATAGCGATTTTCATTTTCATTCCCCCAACTTTGAGATATAATTAATTAAAATCATATCTATGTAAATTATAAACTTCAAAGGTTAATTTATAATAATACTATACTATTACCATTGATTTGTAAATAGTTTTGGACAAGTTCCTATTTAATAAGCGTTAGAAATTCTTCTTCTGTAATAACTTTAATACCTAATTCAATTGCTTTCTCCAGTTTGGATCCTGCGCTTTCACCAGCAAGTAGGTAATCTGTTTTTTTACTTACAGATGTGGCTGCTTTTGCACCTAGTGCTTCAAGTTTTTCTTTTATTTCAACTCTACCATAATTATTTAAACTCCCTGTTACTACCACAGTTTTATTTCTAAAAGGATTTTCATAAACTTCATTGTCCTCAAAAATTGGTTTAACGCCTTGATTTAATAATTCTTCAATACTTTTTAGTATTTTATCCTCTTTAAAAAAATCTATTACACTTTCTGCCACAATGTTTCCTATGTCTTGTACCTGAATTAATATCTCCAAATCAGCTGTGATTATATTTTGCAGATTTTTAAATTTTCGAGTTAAATCTCCTGCAGTTTTTTTACCTACATTGGGAATTCCCAAAGCATATATAAATGATGCTAAATCACAATTCTTACTACTCTCTATGGCCTTCAATAATTTATCAGCCTTTTTATCCTTAAATTTATCAAGGTCTAGCAGTTGTTCTTTTTTTATTCTGTACAGATCAGCAATAGATTTTATTTCTAACTTTTCAAATAATTGCTCAGCAGTTTTTTCACTAAAACCTTCAATATTCATAGCTTCACGACAGGCAAAATGAACAATACTTTTTACCATTTGGGGCTTACAAGACAAAGTATTTTCGCAGAAATAATGAACACCATCCTGTACTATCTCACTATCGCAAGCAGGACAATTTTTAGGAATTGTTATTTCTGTTGTACCTTCAAGACCCTCCGAGGCTACACCCATTATTTCTGGTATCACATCATTTGATCTTCTGACAAATACTCTAGAACCAATTCTAACACCTTTTCTATTGATATCATCTAAATTATTTAAAGTTGCTCTTTTAACAGTAACACCGGCAAGCTCCACTGGTTCAAGGATTGCCGTTGGCGCAACTCTTCCACTTCTGCCTACATTCCACTCAACATCTAAAAGAGTGGTAGTTGCTTCCTCCGCTTCAAATTTATATGCAATAGCCCATTTAGGAAATTTTATAGTATAGCCTAAGAATTCTCGAGTTCTAATATCATCTACAGCTATTACAACCCCATCGATATCATAATCTAACTTAGCTCTAATAGATTCTATATAAGCAATTTCCTTTTCCATTTCTTCGAGGGTTGTACACTCTTTTATGTAGTCATCATAAGGAAATCCTTTTTCTTTTATAAAATTCATCATCTCTATATAGGTTTTAAATGATGGTCCTTGGTTGTATCCTATATCATAAAAAAATGCCGATAAATTTCTTTTAGCAGTTTCTTTGATATTTAAATTTCTAAGGGCTCCTGCCGCACCATTTCTTAAATTCTTCAAAGGAATCTCTGAGTTTTTATTATATCTCTCAAAGGCTTTCTTAGTCATTACAGCTTCACCATGAATTTCAAATATGTTATTGTAATCTACCTTAAGAGGTAAGGTTTTAATAGTTTTTGCTTGAGCTGTAATTTCCTCTCCTATTAAGCCTGTTCCTCTAGTAGCAGATTTAATCATTATTCCATTTTCATCGAAGGTGCAATTCACAGTTAACCCATCAAATTTCTTTGTCAAAACAAACTTTAACTCTGGTAGTTTTTCAATATTTTGAAGATTATAGTCATTTACTAGTTTTTTTACTCTGGTGGTCCAATCTTTTAGTTCTTGCAAAGTTTGAGCTTTATCTAGGCTCCAAAGTCTTCCTTTATGAGTATATTTATTAAAGTGTCCAAGTATTCCATCTCCAACCCTTTGAGAAGGTGAATAAGGTAATACTATTCCAGTTTCTTTTTCTAAATTCAAGAGTTCATAGTATTTTTCATCATACTCTTTATCTGAAATTGATGGATTATCCATTTTATAATATTCTACAGAAAATCTATTTAACTCTTCTACTAATTCTTTAATTTTACTTTCTATATCCACAAAAAACCCTCACTTTACTCCATATTTAAACCACTTCAAGAGGCGCTACATCTAACATTAAACTTTTAATTCCCATATTATCAAAGGCTATAGTAAGTTTTGTATTTTCTCCATCTTTTACTACATTAACAATGGTGCCTACTCCAAATTTAGAATGTCTTACTTTTCTCCCCGGTCTGGCATCATCCAATGTTAAAGTTTTATTTGTATTTTTAGGTACAGAAGTCTCAGCAAAAAAGTCATATATCTTTGTATTTGGCTTTTGAGGCTGTGCAGAATATCCACCATTTGTTATTACCTTTGAATTTTGATTTGAATATCCATTACTATTTGAAGTACTTCCATAGTTTTTCCGTGAGTTATTCACAGTTTCCTTTAAATCTGGTGCGATCTCATTTATAAAATCTGAAACTGTATAGGAAACTGTTCTGCCAAATATCATTCTTACATCTGCTGAGCTCATAAATAATTTTTCCTTAGCCCTAGTTATTCCCACATAGCATAACCGCCTTGATTCCTCCATTTCTTTAGGATCATTTAAGGATTGTAGTCCTGGAAAAATGCCATTCTCCATACCTACCATAAACACTACAGGAAATTCTAGTCCCTTAGCACTATGAACTGTCATTAAAACTACAGTATCTGCATCTGCATCGAAATTATCTATGTCTGAAACAAGAGCAATTTTTTCTAAGAAAGCCGCTAAAGAGTTATCCTCAGAACGGTTCTCAAAATCTACTGCTGCAGATACTAATTCTTCTAAGTTTTCTACTCTACTTAAATCATCCGGTTCAGTTGAATTTTTAAGTTCCTTAATATATCCCGTCTGATTTAAGACTTCTTCTATAAGTTTAGAAACACTTATTTCATCCTTTATTCTAATAAAAGAATTAACTAAGCTTGTAAATTTGTTTATTGATGCGACACTTCTAGGTGTTAACCCGGGGATATTTTCTATGTCCAAAATTACACTATAAATACACTCATCCATATAAGATGCAAACTCCTGAACTTTTAGAACAGAAGAATCTCCAATATTTCTTTTTGGCACATTAATTATCCTTTTTAAGCTTATATCATCTAAAGGGTTATTAATAAATTTCAAATAAGCCATGATATCTTTAATTTCTTTTCTATCATAGAACTTCAATCCACCAATGATTCTATATGGAATATCATTTCGAATAAAGTTATCTTCAAATATACGTGATTGAGAGTTAGTTCTATAAAGGATAGCAAAGTCCTTAAATTTTTTATTATTTTGATTTTTAATTTCCTTAATTTGATTTGATATAAAGTTTGCCTCATCCATATCCGAATAGGCTCTATATATCTTAATTTTTTCCCCATCTTCTCTATCTGTCCTAAGTATTTTAGATTTTCTCTCAGCATTATTTTTAATTACTACATTTGCGGCCTTTAAAATATTCCCTTTTGATCTGTAGTTTTGCTCTAATTTTATAATTTTGCAGGAGGAATAATCCTTTTCAAAGTCAAGAATATTACGGATGTCCGCTCCCCTCCATGCATATATACATTGGTCATCGTCCCCTACAACACAAATATTTTTATTAGCAGCAGCTAGAAGTTTAACCATTTCATATTGAGCTTTATTTGTATCTTGATACTCATCTACCATAATAAATTTAAACTTTCTTTGATAAAATTCTAAAACATCAGGGTTTTTTTGAAGTAATTCCACAGTTTTAATTATTAAATCATCAAAATCCATTGCATTACTACTTTTTAATTTTTTCTGATAAAGAACATATACATCTGCAATCTTATTAGTTCTATAATTTCCTGAATTATATTTTTTATAACTATCAGGATTTATTAGATTATCCTTTTGCTCACCAATTTTATTTATAATTTCTTTTTCAGTTAAATCTTTATCATTAATATTTAATTCTTTCATACATTGTTTAATTAAAGCCTTTTGATCATAACTATCATATATAGTAAAGTTTTTGTTAAAACCGATTTTATCTGCTTCTCTTCTAAGAATTCTTACACAACTAGAATGAAAAGTGGATACCCACATATTCTCTACTTCATCCCCTATAATTGCTCTAACTCTTTCCTTCATTTCTCCAGCTGCTTTATTAGTGAAGGTTATTGCAAGGATTTGTGATGGATACACGCCGTTAGTTCCAATTATCTGTGATACCTTACCTGCTAGCACCGCATCTATGGAGTCTTTATTTCCATTAGTCCAATCTTTTAAGATTTCAATATCTTCTTCACTTACATCCTGATGTACCTTATCTGATTTATAAACATAAGCATATTTCAGCAAATTACCTATTCTATTTACTAAAACTGTAGTTTTTCCACTACCAGCACCGGCTAAAATTAAAATAGCTCCATCTGTAGTTAATACAGCCTCTCGCTGCTCTTTATTTAATTTTTTATAATTCATTTCTATTACATTATCTCTTAACTTACAAAACTCTTTTTTCTTAATTTCATTTAACATTTAGTCACAACTCCAATCTATGAGATTAACGCAAAAATACCTTCCTCAATAAAACAGTATATCATATTTTTATCTATAATTATTGACAAAAACAAAACTTTCAAGACAAAAAGAACTATATCAAAATAATTAACCATCTTGATACAGCCCATTTACCTACACATTATTTATTTAATGTTTATTATCATTATTAAAAAAATCAATAATGTTATTAAATTTATTAGATTCAAACTTTACAATATTTTTCTGTTCTTCAAGCATTGTTTCTTTTTCAAATATATGAATTTTATATTCATCAATCATTTTAGTTAGTTTAAATATTTCAGATTTATCTTCTACCACACTTAAGTTAAGTGATTTTTGAAAATCATTCATAAATATATTTAAAACCTTAATCCTATTTTCCCCTTCGCTTAAAAGCTGATTCAAATCAGAATTAGTTGCTTTAACTATACTAATTACTGAATTTTTTTTAACCTCATAGGGCAATTCTTGCGGAAGAGCATTAATATAACTCTCTAATAAAAAAACAGAATTCATAGTATCGTTTTCTATTCATGATTAAGTTCTGTTATAAAAGGACTCATTGAAGGACTCTGAAAAGCTCCCCCTGGAAACCTAACTATCCTAGTGTTAAAACTAGACCCTAAAATATCTTTTA
>JACMJL010000015.1 GCA_014380625.1 Clostridiaceae bacterium | reverse complement strand
GCTCTAATGATAATTTCAAGTTTTTTCATATTCATAACCTCCTAAAAATATTAATAATAAAAACATTCTATACGGTATACCTTTATACCCCTATACCGTATAATACGTTACTTAATTATTAATATAGCAATTATCATGCCAGTTAATTGAACAATTAATAAATAATATATAACAATAATATTAATTTGCATGAAAATCTAGGGATTGCCTACTTTTGAACCTGCAATAGGCAAAACTTGCAAATGCATATTAATTTGCAAAAATGAAATTGATTACTTAAGTGGAATTGATTAGGGCATACAAAGATGCATTAACATGAGACATGGAAGTCTCTATGAGACTAAAAAGTCTCATGTTAGAATTATATTCCTTGATGTATACCACTTTAAGGACAAAATAAAAACCAGAAACTCTAATTAAGAGATTTCTGGTTTTTATAAAAATGTGTAGAAGCATAGTTTTGGAATCATGTTCTGCTGAAAGCTAGTTTTAGAGCTATAGGAGTA
The DNA here is from genome assembly GCA_014380625.1 of Clostridiaceae bacterium. GTDB lineage: Bacteria > Bacillota > Clostridia > Clostridiales > Clostridiaceae > JACMJL01. The sequence continues at coordinate 6,988 of JACMJL010000015.1, read as the reverse complement.
ATTAAGGTAGTTCCTATAACTACGATTAAAGTTGGTACAAAAAGTTCAGGCGAAATTATTCCGCTTTGAAGCCCAAGATTTGTTGTTATGAGTGCGACTTCACCTCTGGAAATCATGCCCATTCCGATTTGAAGACACTCGGAATTTTTTAAACCACATAATTTAGCTACCAAACCGCAGCCCAATATCTTACCGAGAATGGCTGTTATGAACAATAATATAGTTAATAAGAGTATACTTGAATCTACTGTCTGCAAGTTTACAGCTAAACCTATACTTGCAAAGAAAATGGGTGTAAGTAAATAAGAGGATATAGTTTTAACCTTATCTGCTAAAAAATCCTTATGCTTTACAGAAGAAATGCTAAGCCCCCATACATAGGCACCTGTTATAGCGGCAATTCCAAGGTTTTCAGAAATATATCCTATAATTAATGCAAAGGCCACACCAAAGATTGTGAGAACGTCTGGTTTTAGTTTTTTTGATGGAATTTTATTTAATAAACCTGGAATAAATGCAATTAAAACTATAGCTAGGGCGCAAAATAATGTTACTTTTCCTCCTACTATTAAAAGAGAATTAAGGGTGGAGCCACCGCCAGTTTTAGAAGAAGCACCAAGGGCTAACACGAAGGATACTACTAGTAGTCCGATAACATCATCTATTACAGCAGCACCAAGAATGTTTATTCCTGCACGAGTATTAAGTTTACCTAATTCATTTAGAACTTCAACTGAAATGCTGACGCTTGTTGCAGTTAATATAACACCTATAAATAAGTTTTCATAAAAATTAGAATAAAACATGTATGCGGATAAGGTACCAAATATTAAAGGAAGTACAATACCACCAATTGCAATTAAAAGAGAAGTTCTGCCTGCTTTTTTTAACTCATTAATATTTGTTTCAAGGCCAGCTAAAAACATAAGCATAGCTACTCCTAATTCTGAAAGTAAAGTTATTTGGTGGCTGACCTGTACTAACCCGAATAATGATGGTCCGATAATCACTCCTGAAATAAGAGCACCAAGTACTTGCGGCATATTAAATTTTTTGCTTACCATTCCACCTATTTTTGTGGCAATCAAAATTATTGCTATGTCTAAAAAAACTTTTTCCATAAAAACACCACCCTAAAAATATAATGAATTAATTTTAACATAATTTAATTGAATTGGAAATTATATATTGAATATTATAGAAATTTATCATTAAAATACTTTATTAATTGATAAATGTAAAATTTGAAAATTCTCTGCAAAGAAAAAGAGCAACCCTGAAACTGCAAAATTTCATGATTGCTCTTTTTCTTTGAATGATATTAAAAAATTATGTGTTGACCTCATTATTTATTTTAGATTTTTCTTCTAATTGCTGAAGAAGAGTATTAATAGGATCTTGCTCGACTTTAATTTTAAATTCTAATTGTAAAATTCTTGATGAAATTTCAGTGAAGTCAACACGATCAATCAAAGAAGATATCTCTTCCATAAGTCTTTCTTTTAAAGTGATTGATTTAAATTGAAATTCTTCACTTGGTATATTATTATTTGGAAAAATGCTTCTATAAGATATTTCTCCCATTATCGGTCACTTCCTTTCTTATTTTAATTATCGATAGGTTATAAAATTACTTTAGAGAATTGTGAGAAAATTGTGATAATCTAAAAATATATTAAAACTAAGTGATTTAATTTTGTTTGTGTAGTATTATAAAATTATAAAACATGTGAGGAAAGAGGTAATAAACTATGAAGAAATTTAAAATAGAAAGTGCAACCTTAAGTAAATTGAAGGTAGAGATTGATAGAATTCCTGTGAAGGAACATGTACACGGCGGAGCTTATGCGGGAGAAAAAAAAGAAGGAAAGATGCATGGTTATGGAACGTACCTATATAATGATGGAAGCAAATATGAAGGCCAATGGGAAAATGACAAGATGCATGGACAAGGTACTCATACTTGGATTGAGGGTGAGAAGTATATTGGGGAATGGCAAAATGATGAAAAAAATGGTTATGGAATATATACCTGGGCTGATGGAGAAATATATGTAGGACACTGGCAAAATGATGAGAAAAATGGTGAAGGAATTTACACCTGGTCCGATGGTGAAACCTATATAGGAGAATGGAGAGATGACAAAAGACATGGCGAAGGCATCCATACAAGAATTGATGGTGAAAAGTATATAGGGCAGTGGCAAAATGATATAAGAGAAGGAAAGGCAATGAATATACTTGCTAATGGTGAACTTCAAGTTGGGGAATTTAAGGCAAATGAATTTGTAAAAGAATAAGAAGATTCCTAATATAAAAGGGACTATCTCAAAATAATTAATTTTATTTTGAGATAGTCCCTTTTGTTTATTTATAATTTTTTAAAGCCTCAAGCATCCTATTAGAAATAGCCTCATATCCTGCACTATTTGGATGAAACTTATCTTTGTAAAGATAATTATCTAGATTATACTTGAACAAATCGTAAGTCGGTATAAAGATTGAATTTGTATCTGTTGAGATAAATTGTTCAGTTCTATAATTCCAATCAGTAAGAAAGGTTACTTTATCCGCAGTTACTTCTTCACCATTGGGATTATATAAACCAAGGAAAATTACCATACAAGAACTGTTATTAGTCCTTATTAATTTCATAATTTCTTTTAAGTTATTTAAATATTTATCTTGGGCATCTTTCACATCTGTAACGGCCAAAGTAAGATCTTTCTCTTTAAATTTATTTATTTCATTTCCTCCAATTGAAATAAATATAATTTTTGAAGTCTTTATATAAGATTGGGTTTCAGCACTTTCAACTACTTTAAGTAATCCAGCTGACACATCTCCAATTATAGCTATGTTAGTGAGTTTAATTTCTTTAGTACTCTTTGATTTCCATGAGTCAGAAAAATAACCTGCAAATCCTTTTCCTTTTTCATCACCAGTACCCTTTGAAAGGGAATCACCTAAAACCAAGATATTATAATAATTAGGGTCTAGTTCTTGGATTTTAGAGGGTGGAGGAGTAACCTCAGTAGCTTTTTTAGACGTTGTAGTTATTGCTAGGGATTTTACAAAACCTGATATGAATATCAAAGTTACTATAATTGAAATCAACAACAATATATACCAAATTGTTTTCTTTAACATAATAAAACTTCTCCTCTACACCAAAATATCTTGTTTAGTGAACACCCAGAAACTAACTACCAAGGCACACACTGCCCAAGCCAATAACACTAGGGTACTAAAAACTAAGGACATACCGCTAATGGGCTGATAGGAACCTGTCAGGTATTGTGGCAAATTTAAATTAATAACAAAAAAATATTTAACAGAGGGCCAATCAGCTATAAAGAACTGTAGGAAACTGCCTCCAATTAAAGAAGCCATCATTACACCAATTGAAGTAGCCGTATTTCTTACAAGTACAGAAACCATAAAAGATATAGTTCCGACTATACAGGCTATAAACCAACCTATTGAATATACTAAAATTATGTATTGCCATTGTAATAATTTTATTACATTTGAAGCATCTAACTTACCTGCAACGGATTTAAAGCCTGTTGCAATAGGTTCACTAAAACCCCAACTATTAAACATAAAACCGGAGATTAATATTGAAAGCATTAAGGTTTCCAAAATTACTACGGAAAAGAGAATTAAAAGGGCTAGATATTTACTTAACAGTACCTTCCACCTTGGAATAGCCCTAGTTAAAAGTATTTTTATAGTTTTAGCTGAGAATTCACCTGAAACACTATCCGCAGCTAAAATAATTATTAGTAATGGAAGAAACATATAAATTGCTTGTTCCATAAATTTTACAGAGAATTTAGCTGCACTAGGAGTTAAGGGGTTAATATTATTATCTAAATAATATTGATACTGATCAATTTGAACTTTTAAATTGTTTTTGCTATATTCTCGAGTATTTTGACTGTTAAGTCTGTTTTTAAAATCAGAAATTTGTTGTTTAATAATGGGTTTCCAACTATCAACTCCAGATTCAACATTAGTGTTCGAATACTTTTGAAGGGAAGTTTTATATTGATAATTTTGACCATATGCAAATAAAGCTATTAGAATTATTAATATAGCTGATATAAGCCATAACTTCTTTTTTGATAGGATTTTACTTACCTCATTTTGTACTAATTTTAACAAAATTATCTACCACCTTATTTAATTATGTTGGCGCCTTCTGTTATATCTAAAAATAGATCCTCTAGGGTTTTGTGTTTGTTGTCAACAAATTTTAATCTTAGACCGCCTTTTAAGAAAGATGCATTTATTTCTGGAAGCATTGACACATCAATTGCAGCTTCAATTTTATCCTTTACAATTTTACCAGTTATATTAAAAGTTTCCTGGAGTAGGGCTAAAGCTTTTTCATTGTTATCCACTGCCCAAAAGATTTCTTGTGTGCTTAGAAGGTCTGATACTAAAGAGTATTTTAAAATAGTACCATCTTTAATTATGGCCACCTTATCACACATAAGTTCAACCTCGGAGATTAAATGACTGGAAATTAAAACAGCTATTCCTTCTTTCTTGGAAAGGTTTTTTATTATATGTCTAAATTCATTTATTCCTGCTGGATCTAATCCATTTGTAGGCTCATCTAAAATCAAAAGTTTGGGATGATGAATAAGGGCCTGTGCCAAACCTAATCTTTGCTTCATTCCAAGTGAATAGGTAGCTACCTTATCATTTAGTCTGTTTTGCATGCCAACTAACTCCACTGCACGCTTAATATCCACTTTGGAAACGTCTTTATTCATTGCTGCTAGCATGTTTAGATTGTCATTTCCACTCATATAATTATATAAATCTGGACCTTCAATGATGCAGCCAACCTTAGACATAGCATTTACGTAGTTTTTGGTAATTGACTCCCCACAAACTTCGATTCTTCCTTTAGTTGGTTTTGATAAGCCTACTATCATTCTTAAGGTTGTAGATTTTCCTGCACCATTAGGTCCTAAAAAACCTAAGACCTCGCCTTGATTTATTGAGAAGCTTATTCCTTTAATAATTTCTTTTTTCTTAATTGTCTTATGAACATCCTCTAAAAGTAACACTTGTTTTTCCACAATACCACTTCTTTCTATGCTAATAAATAATTGGTGTACATTTAATTATACGCCTATTTTATTATAATCTAACAGGTTTTACTGAAAAAATAAAAATTCTCTTCTAAGTAACTAAGTCTATGCTTAGAGGAACTAGCGTTTAAATGGAATTTTGTATATAATATAAGTATAATTCAAATTTACAAATGCAGGAGATGATACATATGGAGGATGAACTAAAAGAATTATTGCTTCAAATGAAATCTGACATTAAGGATATTAGTATTAGACTTGAAAAAGTTGAAAAGAATCAAATAAATGTGGCAAATGCTGAACATAAAAATTGGCATATGTTGGCTGACAAACTTAATGAATATGATTTGGTTTTGCATAAAATCTTTGGCAAGAAAGAAAACTAGTAATTAAAATAATAGGAGGAATAAATTATGACAGATAAAAATATTGAAATGATGAAAAAAATTATTGAGGAAAAGAAGAAGAAGAGTTCGGAACAAAGTGGAACTCAAAGAGCACAAAAGAACGCTGCTGGGAAAGCAAGTAAGGCAAAAGGCGGCAGATTGAAGTCCGGTGGGGTTACCGATAAATAGCTATGAAAAAGCAGATAAAGCTTATTTTAATCGCTCTTACTCCAATAATTCTAATTTTAAATAATATATTAAAACAATATCCAAGACTTGTTGAGAAATATTATTCTAATTCTCTAAATAGGTGGACTAGGCAAATTCAAAATTTCATAGCTAGTCCCTTTCCTTTTTCTATAGCGGAAATCCTATATTTTTCTTTAATAATTGGCTTGTTAATTTTTATAGTGATTTTATGCACTAAGATTAAAAGTGGAGGAGTCTTAAATCAACTTATAAATATATTGAGCTATCTTTCACTTTTATATGTTTTATTTATCTTTTTATGGGGTTTTAATTATAATAGACTTTCCTTTGATAAGATAGCAGATTTGAGGATTGAGAAGTCTACAAAGGATCAATTAAAGGGTCTTTGTCAAGAACTCATAATTAGAGCTAATGATATAAGAGAAAAAGTTGACCTATCGCCAAAAGGCATTATGGTGGAGCCTTTAGGGTATAAGGATGTCTTTAATCGAGCTCAAAAGGGTTATGAAAAGTCAAAATTAATTTTCCCACAATTAGGTGGAAGATATAGTAAGCCTAAACCCATTTTTCTATCACAAGCTCTGTGTTACACTGGAATAACAGGTATGTATATGCCTTATACTGGAGAAGCTAATGTAAATATAAGAGTACAAGATTTTATGTTACCCTGTACCACTGCTCATGAAATGGCTCATCAAAGAGGGTTTGCTAGAGAAGATGAAGCCAATTACATAGCGTATATAACTTGTAGCTTAAACCCAGATGCTGATTTTCAATATTCTGGTGTAATGCTTGCCTTAATACATTCTATGAATGCATTAGCTGATAAAGATATTAATACGTATATAGAGCTGAGGAAGCAGTATTCGGAGGGTGTAAAAAAGGACTTAGAAGCTGATAATGATTTTTGGAAAAAGTACAATGGAAAGATTAAGAAACTTTCGGGTGAGGTTAATAACTCCTATCTAAAATCAAATGGGCAAGGTGACGGAACGGAAAGTTATGGAAGAATGGTTGATCTATTGTTAGCTCAATACAAGAAGGGATCACTGTGATTATGTGTTAAATCTTACCTTGTATTAATTTAAATAATAATAAAGATTTTTCAAATAAAGGATTGCATGTTAATAAATTATATGTTATGATTAACTACGTTGTGAGTTATTAACTACACAGCAAAAGATTTAATACGATTAAAACATTACCTTTTTAGGCGTATAGAGTAGATCAGTTTTTAAATCTTAATATAAATAAAAAGGAGAAATGTTTAAAATGGCAGAT